>DASRMO010000252.1:0-4610 GCA_035647895.1 Clostridia bacterium | reverse complement strand
GCTTCAAATATTCCTTTAAAAAGCATCACCACACTCTTTATATTATGTAAGGAAAATTTCCTTTTTAAATAATTTACGGTAATAAATTTTATCGTGTAACCCTCTTTAGGCACTATATTGCTTTCCATGCCTCCTGCCGTACCTATAAATAATATATCTGCATCAGGATATTTTTCTTTAACTTTATTAGCAATAGATATGGCAGGATAAATATGCCCACCCGTACCTCCGCCGCTTAAAATAATTTTCATATATTCAACTCCTATCCAAACTTATATGTTTAGATATGTTTAACAATATCCCTATGGAAGCCATAAAAACAACCAAGGAGCTCCCGCCATAGCTTATAAAAGGAAGCCCCATGCCCGTAACAGGCATGGATGACGTTGCAACCGCAATATTTATGACAACCTGTATAGCTATCATGGTAACAATACCTGTAGCCATAATACATCCCTGTATATCCGGTGCATTAATGGCAATCCTCACTCCCCGCCATATTAAAATAACAAATAAAATAATAACAATCGTTCCTCCAATAAAACCTAACTCTTCACCTATAATAGCAAATATAAAATCATTCTGCGGCTCCGGTAAATAAAAATGTTTTTGAATGCTCCTTCCGAGGCCCCTTCCGAAAATACCCCCCGAACCTAATGCCAATAAGGATTGTATAACTTGATAGCCGGTATCCGATGAATCCTGCCAGGGATCCAAAAAAGCCGTAATTCTTTTTGCCTTATAATCTTTTCCGGTGAGAAAAATAAAAGTCAGCATTCCGGTTAACCCGAGCACACCGGTTGTGGCCAGACCTATAAAATGTGAAAGTTTTATGCCGCCCACAAATACCATTGCAAAAATCATAACAACTAATACAAAAGCGGTACTGAAATCCGGTTGTTCAAAAATTAGGCCAAAATATAAAACCATAATCAATAAATAAGGTAAAAAGCCCTGTACAAAACTCTGCATTTTTTCCTTTTTCCGACTGATACTGGTAGATATAAATATTATCGCTGCCAATTTTGCGACATCCGAAGGCATAAAGGTGAGCGTTTTTCCCGCGCCAAGCCACCGTGTTGCATTGTTTCTTTCAATACCCAGGGGGGTTAATACCAAAATTAATAGTATTATACTCAATATAAAAATAAAATTTGCATATTTAGTCCAATGCCAATAATTTATTCTCGAGAAAAATATCATAGCAAAGGTTCCCACCGCTGCCCATATAAGTACTCGTTTGAGATAATAATAACCATCATTCATCTTTACGAGCGTATAGGAGTAACTCGAACTGAATACCATTATAATCCCGATAATAACCAGCACTCCTACCGAAAGAAGCAATATATAATCTTGGGGCTGCTTTCTTGCCATAAGCCTACCTCCTCAACTTTGCAACTATATCTTTAAAATGTTCGCCTCTCAATTCAAAGCTTTTATACATATCCCAACTGGCGCATGCAGGGGAAAGCAATATAGTGTCTCCGGCGGAAGACATCTTATAGGCATTGTCAACAGCCTCTTCCAAATCATTGACTTCAGTTATAAAATTAAAATTTAATTTGCCGGCTGTCTCTAAAAGTTTTTGTGCCGTCTCCCCATATACAAACATATGCTTTACTTTTCCGTTAAAAGCATTTATCAAATCTTCAAATCCTGTTCCTTTGTCCAATCCTCCCGCTAATAATAAAATAGGTGCATCTATCGCCTCTATTGCTTTAATGGCAGCATCAACATTAGTAGCTTTGGAATCATTAACAAATTTCACTCCATTGATCATATCAACAGTCTCGACACGGTGGGGCACACCCCTAAAAGTTTTCAAGGTATGTATGATAGGTTCCATATCCACATCCATTGCAATAGAAATAGATATAGCGGCTAAAGCATTTTCTAAATTATGTTTGCCGGGAATATATATATCATCTATAGAAATAATTTCTTTTTTATCTCCATCATTTGCAAATACTACCTTATCATCTACTACAAAAACCCCTCGCTCCAGATGCTCTTTTCTGCTAAAATAAATTTTAGCCGCCCTCAATTTTTTTGTAATTTCCCGCACTCTCAAATCATCATAGTTTATTATCGCGAAATCTTTTTCGGTTTGATTTTTAAATAAATTAAGTTTCGCTGTTTCGTAATTAGCCATGGTTCCATGCCGATTTAAATGATCCTGGGTTAAATTGAGAAATGCTGCAACCTGCGGATGAAAATCAACTATACTCTCCAATTGAAAACTGCTGACCTCTATTACAACTATATCATCTTCCTTTGTTTCCAAAGCCTTACATATAAAAGCTATACCAATATTACCAACTATATGTGTATTTTTTCCGGCATTTTTAAAAATTTCTCCAACCAAAGCAGTCGTAGTAGTTTTACCGTTAGTCCCTGTAATGGCTATAATATGCCCTTTTGATAATCTATATGCCAGTTCTATTTCCCCAATAATTTCTATACCCCTATTTTTTATTTCCTGTATAAAGGGTATTTCGAGAGATACTCCCGGTGAGACTACCATCAAATCAATATGCCCTAATGAATCTATGGTCTGCGGATGTTTTCCCAATACATAATCCACATTTAAATTTGATAACTCATCGATACTATCCCTCAGGTTTTTCTCTTCCTTCAGGTCATTTACAATTACATCGGCGCCTAGGCCGCATAAAACCTTTACTAAGGGTACACCTGTGACAGCCAATCCAACAACCAGTACCCTTTTATTCTTTAGATTCATTAATACACCAACTTTCCTAATTTAAAGCTAATACCCCAACCAAACACAAAATAACGGTAATTATCCAAAACACAACTACCACCTTAGTTTCTGCCCATCCGCTGAGTTCGTAGTGGTGATGAAGGGGGCTCATTTTAAATATAC
Organism: Clostridia bacterium; assembly: GCA_035647895.1. Lineage (GTDB taxonomy): Bacteria > Bacillota > Clostridia > Peptostreptococcales > Natronincolaceae > JAAZJW01. The sequence continues at coordinate 1,720 of DASRMO010000252.1, read as the reverse complement.
GTTTTTTAGTTAACTTATATGAAATTACCTGTAAAATAACCGACAGGGATTCCACAAAATAAATCCCGCCGACTATCGGTATAATCAAAGAAACATTCATAAGTACGGCAACCGCCGAAATTGCTCCGCCTAATGCTAAGGATCCCGTATCGCCCATAAACACTTGTGCCGGATGAGAATTATACCGCAAAAATCCCAGGCATGCTCCTGCCACCGCAGCCGAAAAAACAGCTAAACTGGTATATCCCCAGTTCATAGCCAATAACGCAAAAAATGCAGCAATAATGAGGGTTACCCCGGAAGCTAAGCCATCAAGGCCATCGGTCAAATTTACACTGTTTACAGTCGCTACCACAACAAATGCCACAAAGGGTATATATAAAATTCCCAGATCGAGATACTGGGGTATATTGATAGCTCCGATAGAAATGCTGCCCTGTACAAAAGGTACTATTACTTTGGTCCCCATGACAGAAACATTAGACTGATATGCCGCTAAAAAAACTGCAACAATAGTTTGTAATCCTAATTTTTGGTATGCCCTTAACCCTAAAGATCTTTTCAATACCACTTTTATAAAATCATCAATAAATCCAATCAATCCAAAGATCAAAGTAGCTCCTAATGCAACTATCAAATCTCTATTGATTAACCCGGAAGTAAGAGAAGTGATTGTTATTGATATAATTAATATGATACCCCCAATGGTGGGTGTGCCGGTTTTTTGCAAATGACTTTTAGGCCCTTCCTCTCTTATAGTTTGACCTACTTTAAGCCTTTTTAAAAAAGGAATTATCAATGGCCCCAAAATCAAGGTGATAAAAAAACCTATAATAATTGTATATATGATCTGCCTACTTTCTAATGTCATTTAATTAGCTCCCCCTCTTGTAAAAACCTTACGATTTCCTCCATAATCATGCCCCTGGAACCTTTTATCAAAACAGCATCATTATTTCGCACGTTCCGCCTTAATATATTAATAGCATCCTCATTAGTAGAAACCGCAAATATATTCTCTTTTTTAAATCCTTTCCCCTCAGCTTCCGAAGATATCCAATATGCCATCTCTCCTACGGTAACCAGTAAATCAATTTTTTTATTAGCCAGATACTCTCCCACTTCCCTATGCCCCTTTTCAGCAAAATTGCCCATTTCAAACATATTGCCCAGTACTGCAATTTTCCTATGGGCTTCTATATTTTCCAAAACATCTATGGCTGCTTTCATAGAATCGGGACTGGCATTATATGTATCATCGATAATTTTTATGCCGTTCTTATTTATTACCTCTAATCTCATTCCGGATAGTTCAAAATTGTCTAATCCGCTTTGTATTTCTTCAGGAGTCATCCCATATTGGGTAGCAATCCATATTGCCGCTAATCCGCTATATACATTATGCAGACCGAGCTGTTTTATTTTAAATTGTACAGGTTTACCCCTTATATCCATGGTAAAACTGCTTCCTCTTCCTCCTAAATTTTTAACATCTACGGGATAAAAATCATTGTGAGGAGATAAACCGTAAAAAATAATATTATAGCCCCTATCTCCCCTATCTATATTTTTTAGATATTCATCGTCTCCATTAACTAATAAATAATCTCCATCTTTTAAATTAGCAGTAATCTCCATCTTTGCTTTCATAATGTTTTCTTTACTGCCGAAATATTTGATATGAGAAACCCCTATATTTGTTATTATAGCAATATCAGGA
>DASRMO010000251.1:0-3716 GCA_035647895.1 Clostridia bacterium | reverse complement strand
CAACATTACATTTTACATTCTGATTTCAGATTTGTTGCCGGGCGGACACACGGGTCCGCCCCTACGACATTACATTTTACATTCTGATTTCTGATTTGTTGGCGGGCGGACACACAGGTCCGCCCCTACGACATTACATTTTACATTCTGATTTCAGATCTGTTGTTGGGCGGACACATGGGTCCGCCCCTACAACATTACATTTTACATTCTGATTTCAGATTTGTTGGCGGGCGGACACGCAGGTCCGCCCCTACAACCTGAAAGAATGTAGGGGCGAACCCATGTGTTCGCCCTCAGCACATGTGTCCGCCCCCAACATACGCGCCGCCCCCTACCGCGTAGTTTCAAAATATTCAATAATAGCTTTATATGTGGACTCCGCAACCTGTTCCCTATAACTATTTGTGGCAAGCTTTGCTTCATCCGATGAATTTGACAAGAAACCTGTTTCAATCAAGGCTGCCGGCATAATTGTGTGTTCGAGAACAAAATAACTTGTCGGCTTCGCTCCCCTGTCTACCATTTTTAAATCGTCTATCAATATGGATTGGATCACTTGGGCAAGTTTTTTGCCGTCCATATCCTTGGGAGAATAAAAAGTTTCAATTCCGTTTATAGAATTGCTCATAAACGAATTAGCATGAACGCTTATAAATAAATCTGCCTGCAACGCATTTGCAGCATCTACCCGATCCTGTAAATCCAATTTAAAATCTTTATTCAGATTATCTACGCGGGTCATATAAGTCCTGAAACCTTCCTCCGTCAATAATTTATTTAATCTCAAGGATATATCCAGCACGATTTCGGATTCCTTCATATTGAGTATCGGAGAAATGGCACCCGGATCCGAACCCCCGTGCCCGGGATCTATGATAATGAGTATTTCTCTGTATTTAGCATCTTTATTGTTGAGTTCCAGCACCAAATCCTTTTCTTGTTTAGATGAAAGTATATCGTGCACCACAGCATCCTGTAATTCCAATTTAATATTATAGTTTTCTCCATTTTCATCTATATTGATTGTCTTTATAATATGGTCGTCAACATCAAAATTCATTGATTCTAAATCTATGTCCGCTTTTGGGACAGTTATATCTATTGTATTCGGTATCAACCGGCGTTCCACATCATATCTGGTAACTCTCGAGCCCTTGAGTGTAAATTTTGAGGTTGTCCAACCCGTCTCCTCATACAGTATTGTTTTAAAAGGTTCCCCTTCCACATGCACTTCCAATTTATTATCTTTTACCTCCACATAGGGCTCTCCATGTTCTATATTCTCATGCAGATCCAGCACCACTCTGGTAATTTTTTCATCCGATATTTTATTCTCCGCCGTATACTGGGATGCCCTGATTGATTTCACCACCCTGCCGTCTACATTTATTGTCCTGTTTTTTAATTTGTTATGTAATGTTGCACCTGTAATATCAACTACTATACGTTCCGGATCATTCAACCTTGTTATCTTATAATCATCAACCATATCCCCTTCTATTACAATGACCTCTTTAACATTTATAATTTCCTTTTTTACGTCATATATATAGTTTGCAAAATCTATTATAAATTCTCCGGTTTCATTATCGAAAGTCATCTCATAGTCAATCAAATTCCCCAATTCTATTACGACCCTGGTCACAAACGACTCATCGGGCTCCGCCCTTGTCGGTGCCTTAAATTGTGATACTCTGACTTTTTTTATAGCCTCGCTTTCAGTTTCAATATCTAAAATCCCGTTTTCCCCCAGCCGATTTCTATTCCTTAAACTGAATTTAGCATTATCAAAATCAAACACTAACCTTTCAGGGTCGGTCAATTTAAATTCGTTATAATCGGTTTTCCCTGATGTTTTGATGCGAACCTGCGGCGCAGAACCATTCATTCTGAACCTGATATCCGTAATGTCTATGACATTCACATCTTCTCCTGAAATATCTGTTCCGGGATTTGACTCCGCCCGCTCCTCAGGATTTCTCTCCGTTCTCTTAGGTGTGCTTAACGAGGCAGTCGAAGTCTCTTGGTCCCACTCTATGCCGATCTCAAATTCTTCCTCAAAAAAACGAATTGGTATCATGGTCCTGCCGATAGATTCACCATTATCCCTTATTGCCAATAGCTTTGCGGATATATCGTCCGGAAGCCTCTTTTTAACACCATTAACCGTAGCATAGGGATTATCGATCTGTAAAACAATCTCTTTTTCTTTGGTTTTAATTTTTGCTTCCCGCCTGGTCCCGTCCCATTCAATATCCGCATTCAGCTTGTCCCCTAGATATTCTATAATCATTCTAAGAGGAATCAAGGTTCTCCCCTTGCCGTCCAATGGATAAATTATAGGAGGCACGTCCTCAGATTTTATTATTTTGCCGTCTATTTCGAGATTTACTACCTGATAGTTTTCTCCCTTCCCATTTTCTTCTAATAAAACCTTTTCCGGAGATTTATTCGCAAAAGAAACTGTAAAGGAAGTGACAAAAACTATTAATATCAATATACCTGAAATTAATCTTTTCATTAGTTGTCCCCCTTTTTGACACAAACTCCCTGTTTTAAATTAACATAGTACATAGTTTTACAATACAAATCCGATTGTCCGTCCGGGATAAGGCCCTTTGTAGATCAAACCCGTTCTGCCGCCCCGGAATAACCAACCACCTTACTATTAGTTATATCATTATATAAAAACCCGTGTCAACGAATCCGGGAATTTGTAATTAATATGTAATATAGTAATATTTTTGACGAACAAAAAGGCGGACACGCAGGCCCGCCTTTCGATTAACTCATAACCTTATACAATTCATCCGCATCCGGGGGCAATAGTTCCAGCCTTTCCCCATTTTTTATGATCACACGCCCTTTATCCGTTATTCTTCCGACTTCCGTCAACTCTATATCTTCCTTGTTAAAAGCATCTATCAATAAATCCTTTTTATCCTCCGAGATTGTCATCACCATGACACCGCTGGAAATCAATTTCATGGGATCAATAGAAAACACCCCGCATATTTCAACAGTTTCCTGCTTTATATTTATGTTGTCCCCGTATACTTCCATGCCCACTTCCGATGCTTCGGCTAATTCCCATAAAGCCCCTAAGAGGCCCCCTTCGGTGGCATCATGCATGCTGTTGACTCCTATATTACCGGCTAATATCCCTTCTCTGACCACACTTATGTCCTTGACAAAATCCTGAGCGGTCTTGATTGTATTATAATCGATCTTGTCTTTCAGCTGTTTTTCCAGATCTTTAGCTATTATGGATGCTCCCTCCAGCCCTGCATGTTTAGTCATAAAAACCGCATCCCCGACTTTGGCGCCCCTGGTGAGAATCAATTTATCCTTGAGCTGTTTCCCCATCGCTGTGGCACTGATTATCATCCTATTGACACTGTTGGTAATTTCCGTATGCCCGCCGATTATTTCTACATTGATAGAAGCGGCCGCCCTGTTTGCCTCCGCCATGACATAATCCAAATCTTCCTTGGTTGTACCGGGCGGTGCCATAGCGGTTAACATCACTCCCAGGGGCTCCACACCGCCGGATGCTATGTCATTGCAAGAAATATGTACTGCCAAACTCCCGATATCTTTGATGGCACCGGTGATCGGGTCCGTGCTCATGACACAGACATATTCACCAAAATCTATTACTGCACAATCCTCACCTATACCCGGCCTAACCAGTACTTCAGATCGTCTATGTT
>DASRMO010000250.1:0-5801 GCA_035647895.1 Clostridia bacterium | reverse complement strand
ATTATAATTGTCCTATTGTAGCTTCTTATCCGGAGGTTATAAAAAACAATATGGAGATATTAAAGGATGAAAATATTTTATTCATGAACCCTTTTCTCTCCATAAATGATAAAAAGAGACTTAAAAAACGCCTTTTTGAAGAGTTCGAATTTATGAATATTTCTAAAGAGGAAATAAATAAAGCCGTAAACAGAGCGTGGAAAGAAGACAAAAAAGTAAAATCGGATATCAGGGAAAAAGGTGAAAAAGTAGTAAGATATCTCGAAAGGAAGGGTAAGAAGGGAATCGTATTGGCAGGCAGGCCTTATCAGATAGATCCGGAGATACATCACGGTATTCCCGAATTGATCACATCATTCGATATAGCTGTTTTAACGGAAGATTCCGTGGCACATTTAGGAAAGGTGGAGAGACCTTTAGATGTTGTGGACCAATGGACCTATCATTCGAGGCTCTATGGGGCCGCGAGTTTTGTAGCCGAGCATCCTAATTTAGAGCTTATACAGCTCAATTCTTTCGGATGTGGGCTGGATGCGGTCACTACGGATGAGGTAAAGGAAATTTTGGGACAATGGGGTAAGATATATACCACATTAAAAATAGATGAAGGAAATAATTTGGGAGCGGCTAAAATCAGGATACGTTCATTGCGAGCGGCTTTAAAAGAGAGGGACGAGAACAAATTTGTCCCCAAGAAGATGAGGGGAAGGCCGGACAAGGTTATATTTACCAAAAATATGAGGCAGAATCATACTATATTGGTTCCGCAGATGTCCCCGGTTCATTTTCAATTTTTGGAATATGCATTCAGGGCATCCGGATATAATCTGGATATATTACCTTCCGTAGATAAAGAGGCGGTAGAAGAGGGTCTAAAATATGTAAATAATGATGCTTGTTATCCTTCAATCATAGTGATAGGCCAAATTGTAGAGGCATTAAAATCCGGGAAATATGATGAAAATAATACCTCCGTGGTGATATCTCAAACCGGCGGGGGGTGCCGTGCCAGTAATTATATAGGCTTTTTGAGAAAGGCATTGAGGGATATCGGATTAGGGCATATCCCCGTAATTTCCGTAAATGCCGTCGGCATGGAAAAGAACCCCGGTTTTAAATTGACACCGTCGCTGCTTCATAAGAGCATGATTGCACTGACATATGGGGACCTGTTGATGAGGGTTGTCTATAGAGTCAGGCCCTATGAAAAGATACCCGGCTCTACCAATGTTTTATATAAAAAATGGGTGGAAATTTGTAAGGAATCCGTATCGCGGGGTAAATTTGAAGAATTCGAGTATAATATCAGAAAAATTGTCGAGGATTTTGACACATTAGAGATAAATGACATACAAAAACCCCGGGTCGGTTTGGTGGGAGAAATTTTAGTAAAATATCATCCTACGGCAAATAATAATATAGTAGATATAATTGAATCCGAAGGTGCGGAGGCCGTAATGCCGGACTTGATTGATTTCTTTTTATATTGTGCCTACAACCAAAATTTCAAACATAGCCATCTTTCCGGCGGCAGGGTAGGCAAAATAATGGGGAATATTATTGTCGGTGCTATAGAGTGTTATCGAAGAGAGATGAAAAAGGTTTTAAGTAAGAGCAATAGATTTGAGGCTCCTCAATCCATTACACGATTAGCCAGAGGTGCGTCCAAGGTGCTTTCCCTGGGGAACCAAACAGGAGAGGGATGGTTTTTAACGGCGGAGATGATAGAGCTCATAGAGAGCGGAGTGACCAATATATTATGTATGCAGCCTTTTGCCTGTCTACCGAATCATATAACAGGTAAGGGAATGATCAAGGCTCTGAGAAACAGATATGCCAAATCCAATATCGTCGCTATAGATTATGATCCCGGGGCCAGCGAGGTAAACCAACTGAACAGAATTAAGCTGATGCTGGCGGTTGCTTTTAAAAATATGGAGGAGGAGGAGCCGCAGAAACCGCAGACAAAAACAGGAGCCGCCCGGATCCTTCCCATCGGCTAAAAGACCATGGGGTCAGGAACAGTGGTTTTTTTCGATAATGTTGTAGGGGCAGACCTGTGTGTCTGCCCTTTGAGATCTCGTTAGTGTAAAATACTTGACTTTTATAATGCATGAAGGGTATAATATACCTTGAAAATAGAACAGGTTTAGAGGCGGAGAAGAGGACAGTAATAAAAGAAAACTGTTTTTAGAGACATGATCATATGGTGAAAGATTATGACAGTGCTTTTATGAAAATCACCTCGGAGCTAAAGATCTGAAACAACAGTAAGATCTTTCGTATCCATACGTTACATGGCTTGAGTGATGAAATAATATTTAAATATTGTTTTATAATGAGGGTGGTACCGCGATAAATTCGTCCCTGGGTCTTTAGATTCAGGGATTTTTTTAGTTTGACGGGCATGGTAAAAAGACCAGTGTACCTGACCCCCTGGTCTAGGGCAGACACGCAGGTCTGCCCCTACAACATGTCCCCATGGTCTAGGACAGACACGCAGGTCTGCCCCTACAACATTATCGGACAGACACGCAGGTCTGCCCCTACAACATTACCGGAAAAAAACCACTGTACCTGACCCCATGGTCTTTCCACGCAGGTCTGCCCCTACAATGACCCCATGGTTTTTTCGACCACCGATTTTCGATTTTTAATACAGAAAGGATGAATAAAATGAAAGGATTTAAACCGCTATCGAGCGATCCGATCGCTAAAAAAGAGAGCAGAATAGCCCAATATTGGGCTGATAAAAAAATATTGGATAAAAGTATAGAAAACCGCGAAGGTAAAAAATCATTTATTTTCTATGAAGGGCCTCCGACTGCAAACGGAGCACCGGGAATTCACCACGTAATTGCAAGGACATTGAAGGATTCGGTATGCAGATATAGGACCATGGCAGGTTATCAGGTGAAGAGGAAGGCAGGATGGGATACCCATGGGCTTCCCGTAGAAATTGAGGTAGAAAAGCAGCTGGGGCTCAGCAATAAATATGAAATTGAGGCATATGGAATAGATAAATTCAACAAAAAATGCAGAGAATCCGTGTTTGCATATGAAAAACAGTGGAGAGAGATGACCGAAAGGATGGGCTATTTCATAGATTTGGATAATCCGTATATCACATTGGAAAATGATTATATTGAATCCGTGTGGTGGATTTTGGATAAGTTCTTTAAAGAAGGCTTTATCTATGAAGGTCATAAGGTCCTGCCATATTGCCCGCGCTGCGGGACGGGGCTTGCATCCCATGAGGTTGCCCTGGGATACAAGGAGATAAAATCGAATACCGTTATTGTTCCATTTAAAAGAAAAGACAAAGACGAATATTTTTTAGTATGGACAACAACACCATGGACATTGGCCGCTAATGTTGCACTGACCGTACATCCCGATATCACCTATATAAAGGTAAAATTAGAGGATAAACTCTACTATATAGCAGAAGAATTGGCAAACAAATTATTGGGCGATGATTTTGAGGTTGTCGAAAAACTAAAGGGAAGAGATTTGGAGTATATAGAATATGAGCAATTGATGCCCTTTGTGGAAATGGATAAAAAAGCGCTTTTCGTTACCTTAGGGGATTATGTTACCACGGAAGACGGCACGGGAATAGTTCACACTGCTCCGGCTTTCGGGGAAGATGACTACTCTACGGGGAAAAAATATGATCTTCCGGTACCGCAGCCGGTAGATTTAGATGGGAAATATACGGAGACACCCTGGAAGGGCAGATTTGTCATGGACTGCGATATAGACATTATCAAGTGGCTGCATGCGGAAGGCAAGCTGTTCCACAAGGAAAAATTTGAACACAATTATCCGCATTGCTGGAGATGTTCAACACCGCTTTTATACTATGGAAACCCGAGCTGGTATATAGAGATGACCAGAATTAAAGATAAATTGATTGAAAATAATAATTCAATAAATTGGTTCCCGGATTATGTGGGAGAGAAACGGTTCGGAAATTGGTTGGAGAATTTAAATGACTGGGCTATTTCAAGGAGCCGCTATTGGGGAACACCGCTGAATATTTGGAGATGCGAATGCGGGCATATCACATCAATAGGTTCGAGAGCCGAACTCATAGAGAGAGCCGTAGAAGATATAGACGAAACCATAGAGCTGCACAGGCCCTATGTGGACGATGTTCATCTGAAATGTGATAAATGTGCGGAAGGAATCATGACCAGAGTGGAAGAGGTAATAGACTGTTGGTTTGATAGTGGTTCCATGCCCTTTGCGCAACATCACTATCCGTTTGAAAATAAAGATAATTTTAATGAGCTGTTCCCGGCGGATTTTATCTGCGAAGGTATCGATCAGACCCGGGGTTGGTTCTATTCATTGTTAGCCATATCGACATTTGTGATGGGGGTTTCCTCATATAAGAATGTACTTGTAAATGACCTCATATTGGACAAAGAAGGCAGAAAAATGTCTAAATCCAAGGGAAATACAGTAGATCCCTTTGAGATGTTTGACGAATACGGCGCGGATATCCTGAGATGGTATTTATTGCATGTATCTCCGGCCTGGGTACCCACAAGATTCGACATCGACGGGCTGAGGGAAGTACAGAGCAAGTTCTTCACGACAATTCAAAATGTATATGCATTTTTTACCCTATATGCCAACATAGATGAAGTTGACCCGAGAGATTTCTTTGTAGAATATAAAAACAGGCCTGAATTGGACAGGTGGATTTTATCCAAGTATAACAGTTTAATTAAAGAAGTGACGGACGAAATGGAGGTATATGATCTTACGAGGGCGGTCAGAAAAATACAGGACTTCCTGAACGAGGATCTGTCCAATTGGTATATCAGAAGGGCAAGGCGGCGTTTTTGGGTGTCGGAACTGACGGAAGATAAAAAGGCGGTATATAATACAACCTATGAGGTTTTGATAGGCATATCAAAATTGATAGCGTCCTTTGCACCGTTTATAGCCGAGGAGATCTACCAAAACCTGACAGAGAAGGAATCCGTACATCTGGCAGACTTTCCGATTGCGGATAAAGGGCTGATAGATAAGGATGTAGAAAGAAAAATGGATCTGGTCAGGGATTTAGTGGGCCTGGGCAGGGCGGCAAGGTCTCAGGTTCAGATCAAAATTCGTCAGCCATTGCAGAAAATACTGATAGACGGCAGGCATGAGGACATCATTTCGGACCTGGTTCCATTGATAAAAGAGGAGCTCAATATAAAAGAGGTAGTATTTGTAGAAAATCATAAGGAATATATGAATTACAGTTTAAAACCGGATTTTAAAGTCGCCGGGCCTATATTGGGAAGCAAAATCAAATCCCTGGGTAAATCCTTAGCACAGTTGAATGCCTTGGAAGTTGTGCCGAAGTTGAAAGCGGGAGAGAGTGTAGAATTGGAATTAGACGGAGAGATGACCGAAATAATCGAGGACTACGTAGCGATTACAATTTCAGCTAAGGAAGGCTTCACCGTACAGATGGAGAACAACCTGTTCGTCATTTTAGATACCACATTAAATGATGAACTGATTGGTGAGGGGCTCGCAAGAGAGTTTATATCCAAGATACAGCAGATGAGAAAAAATGCAGGATTTGAGGTTGCAGATAATATTAATATTTATTTTGATGGTGATGATGAGGTGCTCAGGGCAGTAGATACTCATAGAGATTATATCATGCAGGAAACATTAGCCCTGGCAGTCAATAAAGTTGAAGACAACAGCCTCGAAAAACAAAATTTAAATGATCATATTACCGGTATTAAGGTAGAGAGAATTTAGGAAATCAAAATACACCTTCAAAT
>DASRMO010000249.1:0-2018 GCA_035647895.1 Clostridia bacterium | reverse complement strand
TCCTGCAGAGCAATTATTTTTTGCTCATCTATAAAATTGAGCGATTTCGAATAATCGAAAGTTATTCTATCCATACCCTACCCTGCCTCCTTGAACACTTATTTAACTGCAGTCCCCCGGCATCATTTTGCCCGATACTATATCTTTACACTATATGATACCCAACTATGTCAGGTTTAAAAGACCATGTAAAAGACCATGGGGTCAGGTTCAGTGGTCTTTTTTAAAGGCCATGGGGTCAGGTTCCTCGGTCCTTTTTGAAAAACCATAAAGCTTTGAAACCATGGAGTCAGGTTCCCCGGTCTTTTTCAATCGAATGTTCTAAGATTGGACCATGGAATCAGATCCCCGTTAGGACCAGGTTTTTTTATCGAATGCTCTATTCCATTTCCACGCATTCCGCGCTAAGGGAAACTGTACGCGTCCGACCGTCAAATTCAAAATCAACCCATATCCTCCGTTTATGTTTGTCCAATTTCACTATGGTCCCGAAACCATCCAATAGGGGACCGTCTATAACCTTAACCGTTCTTCCTATTGTCAACACCTTGGAAGTTTCAATGTGCCCCTGATGCCGATATATCCACATGGAATATTCATAATCCGTCCCCCGCAGTTTTTTGAAATCCGATTTATTGCCCAATACTTTATAAAACCCGGGAATTCTCTTTATCAATTCGAAATCTATCTCTTCCTCCGCATATAGAAATACATATCCCGGGAATAGTATCTGTTCACGCTGTTGCCATTTGCCCTTACGCTTTTCCTGCAAAACGCGTATCGGTGCAATCGCTTCAAGCTTATTATCCAATGCAGTCATAAGCTGAACCACATTTTTTTCCGAACCTGTTTTACAGAATACACACCAAGATATCAAATCTTCAACCTCCCATTCTAATAAAGCGCCATAGGGACAGAAAAATACCGACAGCCGCCCCGGCAATATCGATAAAAACATCCTTAACTTGTGCACCCCTTCCGGGTACAAATAGTTGATGAACCTCATCCGAAATTGCATAAAGGGAACAGAACAAAAAAGTTATAATAACTCCTCTAATTCCACATATTTTGCTCTGCCTTATTGCGTTTATAAATAGAGCCCCTAAAATTAAGTAAAGGAAAAAGTGGGAATTTTTCCTTATTATATGATTCGATTTTCCCATATCCATTTTAGCCGCAGTTTTAGGAGCAATTTTTTCTACGGTCTTTATAACTGCTTGGGTTATTCCACTGCTGAGTGCATTGGACTGCTCCGCCGTTTGGGATGAAAAACTAAAAATCAATACCATCCAGAAGAATACTGCAATCCAAGAAAATACATGAATTAAATTTTTATATTTAAACAAACTCTTTACCCCTTTTCGGTTGTTTCCCCTATTTTAGAACAAAAAATTATTCGAAATCATAATTTTTATATTTGCATTGTATTTTATCTATATATATTTCTATAATATCATAAAATATTGGGATTAAAACTATTTTTAAATATTAGAACGAAAATCCTATCCTTGTGAGCCTTTGTAATTTATGATTCTTCTTGCAATTCAATCTTTCCGAAGTCTGTCTCACAAACAGCTTAGCTCCCTCACAAAAAGTAGGGCGAAGTACCTATTTCCGTAGTTCACTTGCCCTGCAAAATAGATAACCCGGAGAGTTACGGCCTGTGAAGGTTGGACAAGGCACCTGCCCCTATGAACCCTTGGCTTTTTCGAAACCCTCCGACCTCGGCTTTACAATCCCCGGCTCCACTTTCTGTTAAATAATTGTATTAATTTAACGCTTGACTCTACCTTATCTTAATTATTATAATTTAAGAGAGGACAGCCGATTTTCGACAAGATAATTGAAATATGGATTACAATAAATTACATAATTATCAAATGCGAGGTGCATCCCATGAAAAATCCCTTTAGAAATCCTAAAACTTATTTAGTATTATTTATTATATTTATCCTCGTGTCGGTACCGGCCGTTTTGTTCTCCAATTATTATCCGATTTATAAAAGTTTGACAAGCCC
>DASRMO010000248.1:0-4602 GCA_035647895.1 Clostridia bacterium | reverse complement strand
ATGTGAGACAGCATATGTAGGAATCGGATTTGGGGGCAGAACAATCGAAGAGGAGAGATGATGGGAGAAATATATTTGAAATCCAGAGCTAAAATTAATTTGTCCCTGGATGTTTTAGAGAAGAGAGATGACGGCTATTATGAGGTAGAAATGATCATGCAACAGATCGATTTATGTGACAATATATATATCAGCAAAAGAGATGATGATAAAATTAAAATTGCTACTAATTGTGAGTACATACCTGTGGGTATTTCAAATATTGCATATAAGGCAGCGGACAAGCTTCGCAAAACAGCGGATATTTCCGAAGGTGTTGATATTTATATAGATAAAAAAATTCCGGTATCCGCCGGATTGGCAGGGGGCAGCTCAAATGCAGCTGCGGTATTAAAAGGGCTCAATAAATTATGGGATTTAAAACTCTCTCGAAAGGAGCTCATGTCTATAGGTGAAAACATTGGGGCAGATGTTCCATTCTGTATTTTAGGGGGTACTGCCTTAGCAGAGGGAAAAGGGGAAAAATTAACTCCTATAGAACCGGCTATTCGGAATATATGGTTAGTATTAGCTAAACCGCCTATCTCTATATCGACGGGTGAAACATATAAGCAATTAGATTTGTCTGAAATAACCGACAGGCCTGATACGGAAGGCCTTATTGATGCAATCAAAAAAGGCAATATATATGGTATATTGAACAATATGGGGAATGTACTGGAAACTGTGACTGAGGTAAAACATCCTATAATTACCGAGATAAAAAGAAAGATGATGGAATATAATTGTTTGGGTTCGGGGATGTCCGGCAGCGGGCCGACAGTTTTTGGCATATGCAAAAATTACGAGAGGGCTAAAACAGCATATAGGCATTTGTCTTTGCTTTATAAACAGACGTATATGGTTCAAACATACAATGGAGGTGACTGATGAAAGCGATTATATTAGCAGGAGAAGGAAGTCAGGACCTGAAACATTTTGGGCAGGGTAAGGCTTTAGCCGGTTTTATGGGTAAACCGTTAATAGAATATACTATAGATGCATTGATACATTCGGAAATGGTTGATTATATATTGGTTGTGGGCAATAAAAACGCTCTGACCCCGGTAATAGGTAATAAAGTGGATAAAATAATTGAGCAGGAAAACGATATTTTAGATAATTTAATAAAGGGCTTATCTTATTTCAACGGAGAAGAAAACATTATAGTAGCAACCTGTGATATACCTTTGATCACCCCGGATTCCATAAGATATTTTATAGATAGGGCTTCAGATCTTAGGGCGGATTTATGTTATCCCATTATAGAAAAGTCATTATATATTTCTAAATATCCCGATGCCAGACGGACCTATGTTATTTTAAAAGATGGGGAGTTTACCGGCGGCAATTTAATTATATTCAATCCGTATAAAATTAAAGCCATAGAAAATCAAATCAGATTTCTTATAAATAATAGAAAAAATCCGTTAAAGATGGCCAGAGCATTAGGCATGTTTATTACCGTACAGCTGCTTCTAAGGCAGTTGGCGATTAAGAAAATTGAAACTTATGCACAGAAAAAATTTAATATAAAGGGCAGGGCCATGATTATTCCGTACCCGGAGGTTGGCAGTGACATAGACAGAGTAGAGGACATTGAAACATTAGAAAAATACATGTAAAGACCTAGCAAAGAATTTTCTTTATTAGGTCTTTTTTTTATGCGCGAATATAAAATGGCTAAAGTGTAAAGATTATTAGTAGTGTCTGTTTGCCGTTCCGGGAGATGATATTTACGAAGGATTTAAAAGACGAGATTCCTTACTGCATTCAGAATGACATAATATGGTGTCATTCCGAGACGGGCAGTATGCGCAGTTGAACATTACAAATTTGGTTCACTCCCTCTGGTCACATAAATTTGGTCCTAATGGACACTCCTGTCATAAACCCGAATTAAGGTTGGTCCTAACGGACACTCCTGTCATAAACCTGAATTAGGGTCGGTGTCCGTTGCGTTTGACTTGCGGGGGTTTTTTATGTATTTGTAATAATGGCGAAGGATAAAAAAATGTATTATTGCACAGTTTGATGCGGGGGGAGAATGATTATGATAAGAATTATTTTCGATTATATAAAATTGTTATTTGGTATTGAGATGTTATCTCTTTTTGTGTCCGTTGGATTATTTTTATTGATTAGGGATGTGCCGCTTTTAAATAAGAAAATGCTCAGGAGGGAAAGCATCATAATAAAGTTATTAGGATATATATACATATTCGGCAGTATTATTTTATTTATAATCATAAGGCACAGATAAAATGAAACAAAAAACGAGATTCTTCGCCTTATAGCCCGCGAAGGATTGTTTTAATCACAGCACAAAACCCGGGAGGAATTTTAATGAGCCTATGGGAAAGGTTGTTCGGTAAAAAAGATGAAGATGTAGATACGGATTTTGAAAAAACGAAGGTATACGGAAGCTTAGATAAAAACTTCAAAGCGATCAAGGATGTACTGGTGGATTGCGATGATGTTTTATATAGAGAGATTAAAATAGGTGTAGAGGGAAATTATAGGGCAGTCATAATATCCATAGACGGTATGACGGATAAGGATATATTGAATGATTATGTGCTGAAAAATTTGATGGTAAACAGCAGGATAGCACCGCCTGATATAGGGATTCTAAAAAGGCACATGAGTGATGTTATAAAAGATAAAACATTGAGTGCTGCTGAAATAAAAGAAATAGAGACCATCGAACAGGCCGTTGAGGATATATTGATTGGGGACACCGTAATTATTTTAGATAATTATGACAAAATAATCGTTATTGGTACAAAAGGTTGGGAAAAAAGGAGTGTTACGGAACCGGAGACGGAAAATGTTGTAAGAGGCCCCAGAGAAGGATTTATAGAGACTCTCAGGGTTAATACGGCCATGATCAGGAGGAGAATCAGGGATCATAAACTCAAGATAAAAGGATATCAGATCGGAAAAAGATCTAAAACCGATGTGAGTGTTCTTTATATGGAGGATTTAATTGATGAAGCTGTGTTAAAAGAATTGGACAAGAGGTTAAGGGCGATAGATATAGATGCCATAATAGACAGCGGGTATATAGAACAGTTCATAGAAGATAATTGGTGCTCTATTTTCCCGCAGGTGCAAAATACGGAAAGGCCTGATGTCGCCGCGGCTGTACTGTATGAAGGCAAAGCGGTTATTGTAGTAGACAACAGCCCTTTCGCATTGATAATTCCATCCGGGTTTAATGCCATGGTGCAATCGGCGGAGGATTATTATGAGAGGTGGGGTATTGCTACATTTCTCAGGATTTTAAGATATATCAGTTTATTAGTATCCTTATATACACCGGCATTGTATATTGCGGTCACTGCCTTTCATCCTCAGATGCTTCCCGCTAAATTGCTGATATCGATAGCGGCCAATCGGACGGGTGTTCCATTCCCATCCGTACTTGAAGCCGTTATTATGGAAATAATATTAGAGATATTGAGAGAAGCCGGAGTCAGACTGCCCGGGCCCATAGGGCAGACCATAGGTATTGTAGGGGCCATAGTGATAGGGCAGGCTGCCGTGGATGCCGGGATAGTGGGCTCTATAATGATAATTGTAGTATCTATTACGGCAATCGCTTCTTTTGCTACCCCCAGTTTTAATTTCGCGGCGGGGGTCAGGCTTTTACGCTTCGGTTTAATAATTGCATCTGCTATCTTAGGTTTATATGGGATCATGTTGGTGACTATATTGATATTGATACATTTATGCAGCTTAGAGAGTTTTGGTGTACCATATTTAACTCCTTATACGGCATATGTAAAACAATATAGTGATCTGAAAGACACATTTATAAGGGTCCCATGGCTTACCATGCGCGATAGGGAAACAACGGTTAAAAAATCAGAACGTAAAAGGATGAGGGATCATAGAGATGAGGATTTAAATAAAGAGGAGTGAATATAACAGATGGGAGATAATAAAGGTGCTGTTCCAACAAGCCAGATGATATCTATTTTAACATTAACCGCAGTCAGTACAGGTATACTTACATTACCCAGAAATTTGGCGGAGGTAGTACCTTATGATCATTGGATTATTCTATTAGCTGCAGGAACATTCATAATGATAATGGTCGTAGTTTATGCATGGATTATAAGGCTAAAACCCGGAAAACAATATTTTGAAATACTCTGCGATTCTTTGAGTAAACCGATAGCTTATATAACAGCATTGGCATATATAATATATTTCACAGGTCTTATAGGGCTGCTCACAAGGCTTTTTGGTGAAGTTATAAAGGCATATCTATTGGTCAGGACTCCTATAGAGGTGATAAATATAAGTATCTTAGCCAGTTGTATCTATTTATCGAGAAAAGGTGTGGAGGTATTGGGAAGAATGGCGACATTCTTGCTCCCTATAACTATATTAATCACAGCACTTTTAGCAATTCTATCTTTTATAAATACAAATTTTAGAAACTTGCTGCCGGTGTTTCAGATCACCTTTACTGAGGTTTTACAAGGCATACCCGTCACTATACTGAGTTTTTTAGGCCTGGAGGTGTTTCTATTTTTTGGGGCTAGTCTGGAG
>DASRMO010000247.1:0-6610 GCA_035647895.1 Clostridia bacterium | reverse complement strand
CAGGAAAATGTCAGGTTAAGATGGCAAACAAAACGTCCCCGAACGTCCCCGTGCCACCGGAAAATGTCAGGTTAAGATGGCAAACAAAACGTCCCCGTGCCACCCATAGATGGCAAACAAAACGTCCCCGTGCCATACGTGCCATACGTGCCACCTAAATTGTGGATACTATATCCGTAAAATCCTTCATTATATTTTTAATTGTCTCTTCTCCCATTTCCGATATGCTTTTGCCCATTTCCATATAATATTTTTCAAAAAAACCGTCTATCTTTTCTTTAAAGCTGATATGTACCTTATTATAAAAATTGCCTAATACTAAGGCTATAGCAATAAAAGGATCTTTTTCAATAAAATTTGCATCCGCTATGCCACCCATACCGTATTTTTCGCTTTTGAACATAGCATGTACCGTCACTTCTATTTGATACGCATAATTATGAGGTTTGAACATGAAATTCCCTCCTGATATTTTTGACACAAGATGACAGCCCCGTGTTCCTGATTATATTATATACGTTTATAAGTCCCCCAGCTCGTACATTATCAAGCTCAATGTAGTAAATCCGGCGGTTTCTGTTCTAAGTATCCTTGGACCCAATGTAATGAGATGAATTTTATTATTTATGGCCTTTGCCACTTCTTCCTCATCTAACCCGCCTTCCGGTCCAATCCAAATCCCAATATTATCTATATTATCTTTATTTAATGATTCCATAACAGCCCTGAATCCCTTTTTATTTTCATTCTCGTATGGCATTATATTGAGTTGATTTTTTTTGCTGTGCTCTAATGCCTGATCAAAATTAAGCGGAGAATGAACAGCGGGAATTATTCCTCTCTTGCTCTGTTTCGCCGCCTCCAGGGCAATCTTTTTCCAACGATCTATTTTGTTCTGTTTATCCCTATCACCAAATTGTACAACGGTTCTTTTCATCTCCACCGGTATAATTTCAGTTATTCCCAATTCTACTGTTTTCTGTATAATAAAACTCATTTTATCCCCTTTAGGGACCCCTTGATAGAGCACAGTTTTAATAGATGGCTCTTTAATCGATTGTTTTTTATCTATTATTGAAAGCAATACACTGTTTTTATCGATCGATTGTATTTCACAAATATATTCCGTATTTTCACCGTCACATATTTCAACCTTATCTTTTTCTTTTAACCTCAATACCCTCGAAATGTGCTTAACATCCTCGTTTTCTATAATAATCCGATTTTGTATAGAATTAATTTGATGGGTATCAACAAAAAAACGATGCATATTATTCTCTCCCTATTTTGGAAACAATTACCGCCCATTCACCCATCATTCCTATTTCAACTATTTCTAATCCATTCATTACTAAATTATGTTTAACTTCCTTAATCCTATCTAAAATAATTCCCGAAACAATAAAAAATCCGTCGTTTTTTAGAAAATTTTTTATATTTTTACTCAAGAGTATAATAACATCTGCTATAATATTTGCTACAATTATATCTGCCTTTTCCGTGATTACATCCATTAAATTACCATGTTTTATTTCTACAATGCCGTCAACTTCATTTTCTATCACATTTTTTCCGGCTACATTAATCGCTACTTTATCATAATCTATACCTATAACCTTTCCGGCACCTAGTTTTGCCGCTGCAATGGATAATATACCACTCCCGCAACCAACGTCAAAAACAGTACATTTTTCGAAAACATACTGTTCCAATTGCTGTACACACATTATTGTAGTTTCATGGGTACCTGTACCAAAAGCCATACCCGGATCCATTTCAATAACAATTTCATCCTTCCCGGGATTATACTCTTCCCAAATTGGCTTAACCACAATTTTATTGCCTACCTTGGTTGGCTTATAATACTTTTTCCACGAGGTGCTCCAATCTTCCTCTCTTACCTCGACAACACTGACTTCTCCAGTACCAATATTTAATCCGAATTGAGGCAATAAGGCTACCGATTGTTTGACCAAATCTATTTTATCTATGAGATCTGAAGATTCCGGAATATATCCCTTCACTATCGCTCCCTCTTCCAGATTGAGCAGGGATTCATCGATATAGTCCCACGCATTTCCATCGTCGTTTGTTAAAATAATATCATGCGGGTCTTCTATTACAACTCCGGATACCCCTACATTATAAAGCACATTAGCAACCGCCTCTACCGCCCCGGTAGTAGTTTTTATTGATACTTCAACCCATTTCATCAGATCACATCTCCCAATTAATGCACCAGGTTTTTTGTATATTATACCCTATAACTCCATAAACTAGCAATCTAATATTTATTATATACCAAAAACATCCTTTACTTTATTCAAAAATGTTTTTTTTTGCTGATATATTTCCTCTCCGCTTTCAGATGCAAATTTTCTTAATATGTCCTTTTGGCTCTCTGAAAGTTTTTTAGGCACTTCTATTATTACCCTTACATATTGGTCACCCTTGCCATATCCCTTAGGATTGACAATGCCCTTTGATTTTAATCTGAATACAGTGCCACTCTGTGTACCTTCCGGCATTTTATATTTTACCTTTCCTTCAAGTGTGGGTACCTCTAATTCATCGCCCAATGCCGCCTGAACAAATGTAATAGGCATTTCACAGATAACATCATAACCGTCCCTTTTGAATATTTTATGTGGGAGTACATTTATAGCCACATATAAGTCCCCCCTGGGACCCCCTTTAATGCCGGATTCCCCCTCACCACGCATGGATATTATTGAACCCGTATTTACACCTGCCGGTATCTTTACCTTCAGCTTTCTTTGTTTTTTAATCCTGCCCTTACCGCCGCATTTGCTGCACGGAGTCTCTATAATCGTACCTGCCCCGCCGCAGCGGTCACATACACTCGTTCTAATCATCTGACCTAACGCGGTTCTTGTAACGGTTTGCATCTCCCCGGTTCCATTACATTTGCCGCATACACTGGTTGAAGTCCCGGGCTTTGCACCTGTTCCATCACAAATGTTACAGGTATCATTTCTGTAAAATTCAATCTCCTTATCTGTCCCAAAGGCCGATTCCTCAAATGTAATTGTTATTTCATATTGTAAGTCCGCACCTTTTTGTGGGCCCCTACTCCCTCTGGATGATGTAAAACCCCTGCCAAACATATCAAATATGTCGCCAAACATACCGTCAAAACCGCCAAATCCACCAAAGCCCTCGAAACCTCCGGCATTGTTTCCACTTACTCCCGCATGGCCAAATTGATCATATTTCCGTTTTTTCTCCGGTGAGCTCAGTATCTCATAAGCCTCATTCACTTCTTTAAATTTTTCCTCCGCCCCTTTGTTATCAGGATTTCTATCCGGATGATATTTCATAGCCAATTTACGATAAGCCTTTTTTATATCCTGTTCACTCGCATCCCTGCCGATACCTAACACATCATAGTAATCGCGTTTGCTCACTGCTTCACCACCTTGCTAAATGCAGAAATATTTAATATGATTAAATTTTCAATCCATATATTTGCTCATTCTTACTAATTTTGAGGACACCTTAAGGTGTCCTCGGCTAGTAAAATGTTGTTGGTTTTAATCTTCTTCAGGTTCATCTTCATCTACAACTTCATATTCCGCATCAACTACATCTTCCTTATCAGTGGCACCCTCACCCTGTGTATCGCCTCCGGCCTGCTGTTCCTGCGCCGCTTGCTCATACATTTTTTGTGATATCGGTGCAAATGCGGCGCTTAAATCCTCAATAGATTGTTTTATGCTTTCTACATTATCACTTTCCACCGCTTTTTTCAATCCTTCTATCTCCGTTTTTACCTTTGCTTCTTCTTCCGGATCTATCTTGCCTTCCATCTCCTTTAATGTCTTTTCCGATTGATATATCAAACTATCTGCCTGATTTTTCGTTTCTATTGTATCCCTACGCTTCTTATCCTCTTCCGCAAATTGCTCTGATTCCTTGATTTTTCTTTCAATCTCCTCATCAGTCAAATTAGTTGATGCGGTTATTGTTATTTTTTGCTCTTTGCCTGTCCCCAGGTCCTTGGCGGAAACATTTACAATACCGTTAGCATCAATATCAAAAGCAACCTCAATTTGAGGAATGCCCCTGAATGCCGGTGCTATACCGTCTAATTTAAACCTTCCTAAAGTAACATTGTCCTGTGCCATCTGTCTTTCCCCCTGAAGCACATGAATATCAACAGCAGGTTGGTTATCCTCAGCAGTGGAAAAAATCTGGCTCTTCCTTGTAGGTATTGTTGTGTTTCTTTCTATCAATCTGGTAGATACCCCGCCTAATGTTTCAATCCCTAATGACAATGGGGTTACATCCAATAATAGCACATCTCTGACTTCTCCCGTAAGTACACCCGCCTGAATAGCCGCGCCCAATGCAACACATTCGTCCGGATTAATCCCTTTATGCGGGTCTTTACCCGTAATGTTTTTTACAAGCTGTTGTACTGCCGGAATTCTGGTCGAACCGCCAACTAGGATTACTTTGTCAATATCATTGGATGATAAACCTGCATCGCTCATAGCTGTCTGTATAGGTTTTTTAGTCTTTTCTATTAAATGTGAAATCAGTTCTTCGAATTTAGCTCTTGTTAAATCCATATTTAAATGTTTTGGCCCCGTACTGGTTGCGGTGATAAACGGCAGATTGATATTTGTTGTCATAGTACTTGAAAGTTCCTTTTTCGCCTGTTCTACCGCCTCATCCAGTCTCTGCAAAGACATGCTGTCCTCTCTTAAGTCTACGCCCTCTTTTCGTTTAAATTCCTCGGCAATATAATCTATTATTTCTTTATCAAAATCATCTCCGCCTAAATGATTGTTCCCGTTGGTTGATAATACCTCAAATACTCCGTCCCCAAGATCTAATATAGATACATCAAAGGTTCCTCCGCCTAAATCATACACTAATATTTTTTGCTGTTCTTTTACCTTATCTAATCCATAGGCTAGGGAAGCCGCTGTCGGCTCATTTATAATCCTCTGTACATTTAACCCGGCAATTTTCCCCGCATCGTGGGTCGCTTGCCTTTGGCTATCCGTAAAATAGGCCGGTACAGTGATTACCGCATCTGTTACAGTTTCCCCCAGATAGGCTTCGGCATCGGTTTTCAGTTTTTGAAGAATCATCGCGGAAATATCTTGGGGGGTATATTTTTTCCCACCAATATCTATTTTATAATCAGAACCCATCCGCGTTTTAATTGACATAATTGTATTGTCGGGATTTACTACGGCCTGCCTTTTTGCAGGTTCTCCTACAATTCTCTCCCCGTCTTTTCCAAAAGCCACAACGGATGGTGTTATTCTGTTACCTTCACTATTAGTAATTACAACCGGTTCTCCACCTTCCAACACGGCGACACATGAATTTGTAGTTCCTAAATCTATTCCTATAACTTTACCCATATTTTAATTACCTCCTCATATATAGATTGAAAATTCTATTTGTTTTCTATTTAGATACCTTAACCATTGCCGGCCTCAACATTCTATCATTTATTTTATAACCTTTTTGAAGCACTTCTATGACATAATTCGGTTCACACTCTGTTTCTTCCTGTGCTACCGCATGATGAAAATTCATATCAAAAGGTTTGCCTAAAGCCTCAATCTCCTCTATCCCATGCCTAGCCAAGGTATCTATCAATTGTTTATATACTAAATTGATGCCACTCAATATACAATCAAATTCTTCGGAATTATCAGGCCTGTTTTGGGGCTGCATAGCCCCCTCCAAACTATCTATTATATTTAACAGATCAAACCCAATTTTTTCATTTGCGTAAAGAAAAATTTCATTCTTCTCTTTTTCAACACGTTTTTTGTAATTTGCAAAATCTGCTTGCAATCTTTGAAATTTATCAAATATGTCTTCATATTGGGCTGTTTTTTTTGCCAGCTCTTCTTCCGGACTTATAGATTTTTCTTCTAATTCCTCTGTTTCATCTATTACAGTATCTAAATTATTATCAACAATCCCTTCTCCTGTTGAATACATAGCATCCCTTGAATTGCTATCGGTGATTCCATCATCTTTTTGTGTTTCATTTATGACAGCCTTTAAATTGCTACCAACAATCCCTCCATTCGTCTTTGATGTTTCAACCTCTTTATGCCCTTCATTCTTAATTTCTTCCATGAGTTTCACCGCCTAATTAATTGTCTTTGTTATCTATTTAATATATTAACAATAAAGCCGAATTAATTGCATAGACAATAGTACAATGTGATAACCACCTTATACTATTACCTTATTTATATCCTATCTATATCTATTATTCAACAAATCCATAATAAACTTACTGACCTGAGTCATTACACTTACCACAGTAGAATAATCCATCCTTGTTGGGCCTATAACACTTAGCCAACCTAAAATTGTATCATCTATTTTATAAGTTGCGGTAACTAAACTGCAGTCTTTTACCTCTTCATATATATTTTCGCTACCGATAGAAATACTAAGCCCCCCTTCTTCAAAGGAAGTAATTAAGCTGCTCAACAATTCTTTTTCCTCCAGCAATTTTAAAAATGATTTTGCTTTTAAGATGTCGTTGTATTCCGGCAAGTTAAATATATTCATAATGCCATCTAAAAATATGTCTATATTACTG
>DASRMO010000246.1:0-4425 GCA_035647895.1 Clostridia bacterium | reverse complement strand
CTTCACAATCCTATGCAGTTTTTATGACGGAAAATAGCATATGTTTGAATATAATAAAAAATGTAACAAAAACTATAGTTGACATATGTCATAAACCGGGTATAATAATTATAGATGACATATGTCATAAATTTAAATAGTAAAATTTATAGATTACGGATGATATGTGTCATAGATCATGGGGAGGTGAATTATATGCCGGGCGGAGATGGAACTGGTCCAATGGGTGCCGGAGCAATGACCGGTAGAGGTTTAGGATTTTGTGTAAGTGCGGATACGGCGGGATATGGTCCGGGTTTCGGAATGGGATTAGGATTTGCCTGCAGACGCGGTTTCGGACGTGGTTTCGGGCGCGGTTTTGGACGTGGCTATGGAAGGGCCTTTTTCGCAGATCAGTACTCCTCTAAAACACGGGAAGAACTGCTTAAGGAACAAAAGGATTTTCTTAAGAAACAGCTTGAAATTGTTGACAAGCAGTTAGAAGATTTATAATGGATTGCAGAGATAGCCGGAGAATTCTCCGGTTATTTCTATTTAAGAAGGGGTAGAAATCATATTGGAATCAACATAATAAAGAGAATCAAAAAATGAGGGGATATGTACGAAAATGGGAGATGCAATATTTTTTATGCTTGATGCATAAAATAAATGATGAAAATAGATACTAAATATTGCAGAGCGGGGTATAAAAAATATAAAAGGAAGGTAAATATAATGACAGAGTCGAGTGAAGGAACAAAATCAGGATGGAAATTAGATAATAGTTATTCTCGGTTGCCCAAACTATTTTTTTCTGATCTAAATTTGAGCCCGGTACGCCGGCCGGAATTAGTAATTCTTAATCATTCATTGGCAAAATTTCTTGGGTTAAATGTTCAGGATTTAGAAAATAGGGAAGGGGTTGAAATACTTGCCGGTAATAGAGTTCCGGAAGGGTCTTTTCCCATTGCCCAAGCCTATTCGGGACATCAGTTCGGACATTTTACTATGTTGGGTGACGGCAGGGCCATGTTAATCGGCGAGCAGATCACTCCTCAGGGCGATAGATTTGATATTCAACTGAAAGGATCGGGCAGAACCCCCTATTCCCGCCGTGCCGACGGGCGGGCGGCATTGGGGCCGATGTTGAGGGAATATATGATAAGCGAGGCCATGCATGCCCTGGGTATTGCAACTACCCGCAGCCTTGCCGTAGTGACAACCGGAGAACCGGTAATTCGTGAAACTGAATTGGACGGTGCAATTTTAACTCGGGTGGCCGGCAGTCATTTGCGTGTCGGAACATTTCAATATGCCTCAAAATTTGGTACCGTTGAGGATGTTAGGGCCTTGACGGATTATGCACTGCAGAGGCATTTCCCGGATGATGATGTTGGTGAAAATCCTTATCTTCTCTTGCTCAAAGGGGTAATCAGGCGTCAGGCGGAGTTAATTGCCAAATGGCAATTGGTAGGCTTCGTTCACGGGGTGATGAATACCGATAATATGACCATTGGCGGAGAAACCATGGATTACGGGCCTTGTGCTTTTATAGATACATATGACCCCAATACGGTATTCAGCTCTATCGATACTTACGGGAGGTACGCTTACGGCAATCAACCACCTATAGGACAATGGAATCTTGCCAGATTTGCCGAATCCCTTTTGCCATTATTACATGACGAGTGGAAAAAGGCAGTAAATATAGCTAAGAGCACCATTGCGGAATTTGTCAGCCTGTATAATTATAATTGGTTATCCGGTATGAGAGCAAAATTGGGGATATTTAACGAAGAATCGGGGGATAGGCCCTTTATGGAGGAGCTTCTTGATATCATGCATAAATACGGTGCCGACTATACCAATACTTTTATCGCTCTAACCTTTGATAAATTTGAGGATACGGCATTGTTTAAATCCGAGGAATTTTTACAATGGCATGCTCTTTGGCAGGCTAGGCTTGATAGGCAGGAAGAGTCGAGGGATTTATCTCATCAGCTTATGAAAGATTCAAATCCCGCATTGATTCCCCGCAATCATAGAGTGGAGGAAGCATTGGAGGCTGCGGTGGAACGGGGGGACTACAGTGTTATGAAACGATTTCTTGATGCCCTTTCGGAGCCGTATGCTCATTCCCCGGAGCAGATTGAATATTCCGAGGTGCCCGAGCCGGCGGCCGAACCTTATCGGACTTTTTGCGGCACTTAATTATTATGTATATTATACGGCTGTCCATCAATGCAGGCGAGAGATTGGTATGAAGCCATTTTGCGGCACGTAACTATTATGTATTTTATATGGAGCCGGGCAGGGGAATTTATTTTAAATGAACAAATTCCTAAGGTCTGGCTCCTTTTAAATTATTTTTATTATTCAAATATTTTCAAATATTCTCCGTAGCCCTCTTTTTCTAAGTCTTCCTTTTTGATAAATTTAAGTGCAGCGCCGTTTATGCAATATCTGAGCCCGCCCATTTTTCTCGGCCCATCATCGAATACATGTCCTAAATGCGAGTCCCCGTATTTGCTTCGAACCTCGGTTCTGAACATACCGTGGCTGATATCTTTTTTTTCAATAACATTATCGCTCACTATGGGTTCAGAAAAACTGGGCCATCCGCAGCCCGCATCAAATTTATGTTTTGAGCTGAATAAGGGCTCCCCCGAGGCTATGTCCACATATATTCCTTCCTCGTCATTATCGTTATATTCACTGGAAAACGGCCTTTCCGTAGCATCCTTCTGTGTGACTTCATATTGTATAGGTGTTAACTTTTCTCTTAAGGTGTTATCATCCGGTTTAAAATATTTTTTATTCATTTTTCATTCTCCTGTTCGATTTATTCATTTTCCTGTTCAAATTCATTCATTCTCTTGTTTAAATTTATTTATTTTCCTGTCCAAATTGTCCCATCTTTATTTCTAAAATTACCCTCTTTATGATAGTATTAACTTTAATTTTTAAAATATTATGAAAAATTAACCAGAATAGTGTAAAATAGTTATAGGAGTGAAGAATTCCGTTCTGAATGTGTCATTCTGAACGCAAGCGAAAAATCCTTTTTGAAGGTGCCGTTCTGAACGCAAGCGAAAAATCTCGTTCTGAAGATGTCATTCTGAACGCAAGTGAAGAATCTCGTTTTTATATATTCAGTTTTTTTCAATAACAAATGGAGGTGCCATATGCCTTATCTATTAAATAACGAAAATATAATAGAAGAGAATATAAACATCAGAGGAATACCGTGCATCAGGCTTATTCCCGGGTGGAAAAGCAAACCGCTTCCTACAATAATATTTTATCACGGTTGGAGTTCCGCCAAGGAGAATCAGAGATTCAGGGGTTTTATACTGTCAAATCTGGGATACCAGGTAATAATTCCGGATGCAATATATCATGGGAAGAGAAATCCTATAGATTATGATGATCCCGATAGTACGGCTAAATATTTTTGGGGAGTAATTTTAAATAATATGGACGAATTTTATACCTTGGCAGAAGAACTGATAGATAAATATGATACAGATCCCAATAATATTGCAGTAACGGGCCACTCCATGGGAGGGTTTACTTCCGCCGGGATATTTACTCATAATAAAAATGTAAAAACTTCAGTGATATTAAACGGATCTTTAAATTGGAAGATGTCTAATGAAATATTTTTTAAAAAATTAGCTACCGATACGGCTGAGGGAGAAAACCTTTCTATAAAGGTGAATCTGTTGGATCCGATAAATAACCTGCATAAATTGGTCGATAGGCCATTGTTCATATTACATGGTGCTGAAGATAATGTGGTATCTAAAATACCGCAACAGATTTTTTATAATAAAATAAAATCCCTGTATGAGGATAAAACAAAAATAAAGATGACGGAGTATCCGTTTTCAGGTCATGTCGTAACTACAAATATGTTGGAAGATGCAGCAAGGTGGCTTTTAAAATATATCTAAAGATGCATTGGGGACGGTTTCTGGTGCATCAAATCGAGTTAGGTCATAAGAGAGGAGAAATAAAATGGAATATTTACTGAGCAGCAGTGAAATGAAAAGATGCGATGCTTCTATAATCAACAAAATAGGAGTACCCGGAATGGTACTTATGGAAAAAGCGGCACTCAGCGCTGTGGAAGAATTATATGAGGGAGAATTTGACTTAAAAAAGGTCGTTATTGTTTGCGGAAACGGCAACAATGGCGGCGATGGTTTTGCGATGGCCAGGCTCCTATATTTAAAAAATGTGGATGTGACTGTTTTATTTGTAGGAGATGAAAATAAATGTACTCCGTCAACCGAGCAACAGATGCAGATTGTGCAGAACTACGGCATAAAAATTTATAATGATTTTGATTTCGATTTTGACGGATACACGACCATAATTGACGCTATATTCGGCGTAGGTATATCAAAATCGGTCAAAGGAAAATATGCACAGATAATAGAG
>DASRMO010000245.1:0-7245 GCA_035647895.1 Clostridia bacterium | reverse complement strand
TCTACGGAAGATTGATCACCGGTTAACCCTTCGATGCTGGCATG
The DNA here is from genome assembly GCA_035647895.1 of Clostridia bacterium. Classification (GTDB taxonomy): domain Bacteria; phylum Bacillota; class Clostridia; order Peptostreptococcales; family Natronincolaceae; genus JAAZJW01. Next base: position 7,201 of record DASRMO010000245.1, on the reverse strand, counting down.
TTGAGCTATAGAATTAGGATTGGATGTGGCATGGCTCTGCATACTGTTCATAGCTTTGGCTACGGTTACATGGCTCGCCGTATAGCCTATTCTCCATCCCGTCATAGCATAACATTTGGACATTGCATTTACCGTGATTGTCAAATCTTTTATTTTTTCATTGAGGGAAGCAATACTGATATGTTTCTCCCCGTCATATACTAATTTTTCATATACCTCGTCGGTTATTGCGGCTATATTGTGATCTACTGCAATTTGTGCAATTTCTTCCAGTTCGGTTTTAGTATAAATAGAGCCTGTCGGATTAGAAGGGCTGTTCAATATTATAGCCTTTGTTTTGGATGTGATAGCATCTAAAAGATCCCCCCGTGTAACTTTAAACTCGTTTTCTTCCGTGCAGTTTACAATCACAGGGTTAGCATCTGCCATTTTAACCATTTCGGGATAACTTACCCAATATGGCGCCGGTATAATTACCTCATCCTCCGGATCGCATATAGCTTGAAAAATATTATATAGGGAATGTTTTGCACCATTGGATACAATTATGTTTTCAGGGTTATAATCCAAATTATTATCAGATTTCAGTTTAGCGCATATTGCCTTTTTAAGCTGTGGTAATCCTGAAGCAGGGGTATACTTAGTGTGCCCTTGTTTAATTGCCTCTATGGCGGCATTTTTGATGTTTGCCGGCGTGTCAAAGTCAGGTTCGCCCACTCCGAAATTTATTACATCAATCCCCTCTTCTTTCATCTGTTTCGCCTTAGCGCTTATCGCAAGTGTAATCGAAGGCGAAATATTTTGCGCCTTTTTCGAAATTGTTATACTCATTGATAATCCCCCTCATATTATATTTGCTGTATAAAAATTTTATCGTTATTAAATATTAACATATATATTACACTATTTTTTGCCGGTTTCAAATCATTTTAATAAATTAATTAAAATAATATTACATATATCCGTATATATCTTTAAAAACATTTTTTATTATTGCTAGGGAATCATCTAAAGCCGGCTTGTAAAGCAATTTTATTTTATTATAATTATCTATACCTTCATCCGTAATTCTATAATGCCTGATAGATCTTTTGTCCGGTTCTTCCCACCATCCGATTATATAATTATTGCTTTCCAGATCCCTCAACAGAGGATAAATCATGCCAGGGCTCGGTTCCCATTTATAATCTATCCTTTTCTTTATTTCATCTATCAGTTCATTGCCGTAATAACTTTTTTCAATGAGCAAATGCAAAATATATAATCTGGCAAATTGGGTTGTACTGATTTTTGATGGGAATTGGCGGTTGCGCCGAGCCTTGAATTTAGATGTAGATATTTTAATCACCCCCAATAAATATCGCATATAATCATAGAGACGGATGGCTTTAGCCACCCGAAAGAATCAATATTATTTACAAAAAAGTTTTATCTCAATAACTCCGTGATACTTTCCAACGGAACCTTAACACTGCCTAAATCACCATTCTCCTTGCCGTCCTCCGGAGGATAATGAAAATCGGACCCCCCGGTAATAAAAAGATTATAATTTTGAGCCAGTTTTAAAAACTCTTCGGATTGTTCTACAGTATGCTTAGAATGATATACTTCTATACCGTCGATTCCTATATGGATTAAATAATTCAATATGTTTTTGGATTTCAATAGGCCGGGATGTGCAATGGCCGAAAAACCCCCCGCCTTTCTTATAATGTTTATTGCACACAGGGGTGTTAATCTTTGTTTTGGAACATATGCCGGTGCTCCTTTGGCTAAATATTTTGTAAAAGCATTTTCAATGGTAGGTACATAGCCATTTTTGATCAGAGAGCGTGCAATATGAGGCCTTCCAATTACCCCGTCACCTGAAATTTTCATTACATCTTCATAATTGATTTGAATTCCCATTTTTTTCAATTTGTCGATAATCTTGATAGCCCTATTATTTCTGGTATCTTGTAAATATTTTAATACCTTGAGCAAATATTCCATTCTATAATTGATCATATACCCAAGTATATGAACCTCTTCATTATTATATTCCGTGCTTAATTCAACACCCGGTATTATAAGAAAGCCCTTATGGATGCCCGCTCGCTCTTTTGCCTCTTCAATCCCGTCAACAGTATCATGATCGGTTATCCCTATTCCGGATAATCCTTTTTTTACAGCATAATCAACTAATTCACCGGGCGAAAATATACCGTCTGAAAAAGTAGAATGGGTATGCATGTCAATAAACTTCATAGTTTGTTTCTCCTTTTATTGTTTAAAAACCTGTCTTAGAAACCTATATTGAATGTTCCGGGTTTCAGAAAAAATGTGCCCTATATTACACTCTATATGAAAAGGCCTGCTAAATAAGATACCGAATCTAGCAGACTTTTCATATTATTGTTTTATCTCGACTCTATAATCAGCTTTATTGCAGTTCTCTTTTCACCATCAATCTCTATGTCAACAAAGGCGGGGATACAGATTAAATCTTTTCCACTGGGTGCTACAAACCCTCTTGCTATTGCTACTGCCTTAACTGCTTGATTTAAGGCGCCCGCCCCAACAGCCTGAATCTCAGCTGTCCCCTGTTTTCTAAAAACTCCGGCCAAGGCTCCGGCTACAGAATTTGGATTTGATTTTGCTGAAACTTTTAATATTTCCATCCCATTACATCCCCCTTATAATATACTTATAGAATTATTTTTAATATTGCTTTATAAAAGTATAACTTTATACTTTATTTTAAAAATCCCTGCATATATAGTAAGTTTGTCGGTATTGGATATTAAGTTAAATATGGGTAAATAATTTAAGTTTTTAATAAAAAGACTGCAATTCTGCAGTCTTCTTATTTTGCGTATTCAATAGCCCTTGTTTCTCTGAGAACGTTTACTTTGATTTGTCCGGGATATTCTAATTCTGATTCAATTTTTTTTGTTATATCCCGAGCTAATATAAAAATCTCTTCGTCATTATATATTTCAGGCCTAACAATTATTCTGATTTCCCTACCGGCTTGAATAGCAAAGGATTTTTCAACGCCTTCGTATTCATTCGCAATTTCTTCTAATTTTTCCAGTCGTTTAATATAGGATTCTAATGTTTCTCTCCTGGCTCCGGGCCTTGCTGCGGAAATAACATCAGCCGCCGTGACTAAGACCGCTTCTATGGATTCAGGTTCATAATCACCATGATGGGTGGACATACAATGAATAACTTCCTTGGATTCTTTATATTTTTTAAGAAGCTCCATACCTATTTCAACATGAGTTCCCTCTATTTCATGATCAACGGCTTTTCCGATATCATGCAATAACCCTGCCCTTTTGGCAAGCCTGACATCTGCGCCTAATTCAGCCGCCATAATCCCGGCCAAATAAGAAACTTCTATTGAATGGTTTAATACATTCTGTCCGTAACTGGTCCTATACTTTAGCCTGCCGAGTAATCTTATGAGTTCCGGGTGCAGGCCATGGACACCGGTATCAAAAGTAGCTTGTTCTCCTTCTTCCTTGATAATATTGTCAACTTCTTTTTTAGCCTTTTCTACCATTTCCTCAATTCTTGCCGGGTGAATTCTACCATCGATGATAAGCTTTTCTAATGCAATTCGTGCTATCTCTCTTCTAATTGGATCAAAGCCGGATAAAATTACTGCTTCTGGTGTATCATCAATAATTAAATCAATACCTGTCAATGTTTCTATTGTGCGAATATTCCTACCTTCTCTTCCAATTATTCTACCTTTCATTTCGTCGCTGGGTAACGGTACAACCGATACGGTAGTCTCAGCAACATGATCTGCTGCACATTTTTGAATTGAGTAGACAATTATTTCTCTTGCTTTCTTTTCTGCTTCCTCTTTTGCTTTAGATTCAATATCTCTAATCATAATTGCAGCTTCGTATTTTGTTTGCCTTTCAATGTTGTTCAATAAGAGCTGACGAGCTTGTTCAGAAGTTAAACCGGATAATTCCTCGAGCTTATCTACTTCTTTCTGATAAAGATCGTTGATCTCCTGTTCTTTACTATCCAGATCCTTCAGCATTTTCGTTAATTTTTCATCTTTACTTTCTAAGGATTCTGATTTTTTATCTAAGACTTCTTCTTTTTGAATTAATCTTCTTTCCGTTCTCTGTTGCTCATTACGTCTCTCCCTACTCTCTTTCTCCAGTTCACTACGAAGTTTATGAACCTCCTCTTTTGCCTCTAATAATAGCTCTTTTTTAGTCGTTTCAGCATTTCTTTCAGCATCTTCTACAATCTTCCTAGCTAATTCTTCAGCACTGTTTATTTTCCCCTCCGCAATTTTCCTTCGAAAAAAATAGCCAATAAGGCATCCCAACAAAATACCAACTGCAGATAAAAGTCCGTTTAAAACGATTGATTTTGGAATGTGTGGACACCTCCTTTATTAAGTTTTCAAAATTTTATTTTTAACTTTTTATCGATATTTTTCATTAATAGATACACCCATATTTAGCTTTATTTTATATCTTTTCCTTATAAGTGTCAAGCTGGAATATACTATACTATTTTATTAATATTTACTTGAATTGTCAATATAAAAAATATCATAAAGAATGTAGGGTCGGGACTATTCGAATTAACGCCTGTGGAGATAGCAGGTTATATTTCCTTATTGCTTTACATCCGCCTGCTCCGCATCAACATCTTTTATATCTTTAATATCATCTTTAATATCATCTTTAATGTCATCTTTTTCATTGTCTTTATCTTCGGTTTGCTTATGTAGTATTTCTGCATAAAGAGGCAGGTTATAATGTTTTCTTATTTTGTTTTCAACCTCTAAACATATTTCCGGATTTTCTTTTAAAAATTGCTTCGCATTTTCCCGGCCTTGTCCGAGTTTATGTTCCCCGTAATTATACCAAACACCGGATCTTTTGATAATATCCAAATCGGTTGCTACATCTAATATGTCCCCCGTTTTAGAAATACCCTCCCCATACATAATATCAAATTCCGCTTGTTTAAAAGGAGGTGCAACCTTATTTTTTACTACTCTTGCTCTGGTTCTGTTGCCGATAATATCATTGCCCTGTTTGATGGAGTCAATCCTGCGAATATCTAAACGAACAGAAGCATAAAACTTTAATGCGCGGCCACCGGAGGTGGTCTCGGGATTTCCAAACATCACTCCTATTTTCTCCCTCAGTTGATTTATAAAAACTACAATTGTCCTTGATTTGCTGATTGAGCCTGCCAGCTTTCTCAGGGCTTGAGACATCAAGCGGGCTTGTAACCCTACATGAATATCCCCCATCTCCCCTTCAATTTCAGCTTTTGGAACCAATGCCGCAACAGAGTCTATAACGATTATATCGACGGCACCACTTCTCACAAGAGCTTCCGTAATTTCAAGGGCTTGCTCACCGGTATCAGGTTGAGAAACAATTAAATTTTCAATGTCAACACCTAAATTCCCTGCATAAACAGGATCAAGCGCATGTTCCGCATCGATAAAAGCGGCTATACCTCCGCTTTTCTGTGTTTCAGCGATCATATGAAGTGAAACTGTCGTCTTACCTGAGGATTCCGGTCCAAAAATTTCAGTAATCCTTCCCCTTGGAACTCCCCCGGTTCCTATCGCTATATCGAGAGCAATAGAACCCGTCGATATGCTCTCTACATTTAATTTAACATCTCCACCTAACTTCATGACGGAACCTTTACCAAATTGTTTTTCTATTTGTGCAATGGCCATATCCAGAGCTTTCTTTTTTTCCATATTATTGCCAGATCGAACCTGGCCCACCTACCTTTCTAATTATATCGAACATGTGTTCTAGTAGTATTATATATTATAAAATATAAAAGGTCAAACTATATTTGCAAAATTTTTACACTATTTTTCGTATAATTATTTTATATTATCCTGCAAATATTATTTCAATACATCTATATTTATAATGACGTAATCCACGCCCGATACTACGGTAAATATTAGAGCGGCCCACACCATTATTCTATCGAAAGGAAAGTTAATATAACTGAAGGGGAAATTATTTATCAAAAGTGATATGATAGCAATAATCTGAAATGTTGTCTTAACTTTTCCCCACAGGCTGGCGGCTATAACCTTTCCCTCAGCCGCAGCAACAGCCCTCAATATGCTTATAGTCAGCTCTCTTCCAATTATTATAATCACTATCCAAGCAGGCAATTTCCCCATTTGGACAAAAGAAATCAGAGCAGCGGAAACCAACAGCTTATCGGCTAAAGGATCCATAAATTTACCTAAATTTGTGACCTCATTTCTTTTTCTCGCAATATGCCCGTCCAATATATCGGTAATAGCTGCAATTATAAATATTCCGGCGGCAATTGGTTCGCCGCAGGGTATTTTATTTAAGAGAAAGACCATAAAAATAGGAATTAAAAAAATTCTCAATATAGTCAATTTATTAGCTAGATTCATTTACACTTTCCCCCATTATACTCTACTATAAGATATATCCGTCAACTCCGGCTTATATCTTTAACTTGATTTGTATTCCAAACTATAATAAAATTCTGCTATTTTATCCACGGCTTCCTCTATATCTACATAATTGATTTCCATTATATAATTATAATTATCAATAGAATGTTTGTATAAAGGATCATAGTAATTTACGATTAATTCTTCCGCAACCTTCGAATATTCCTGTTTTTCAATCCATGAAATAAGTTGATTTACCTTTTTTTCGCCTATTTTCTTTTTCAAATGGGTAATGGCATCTTCTAATAAAATGTTACAATTAGAAATTTTAATCACATAATCATTTACTAATCTTTTAATTCTGGTTTCCAAATCCGTATCAATTAAAACATGTTCCCCTTCAACTATTGCATTCCATAAGTTCTTGGGCAATAACAGCCCTCCCAAATGGTGTCCTTCACTTTCCACAACAGTATATCTATTATTGTTCAGCCTTAAGGTTTTGAAGAGCAATGCCTCAAATGTTTTTTGGGTTACGGGCTTTTCATTTTGATAAGATATTTTCCCAAAAACAGAACCGCTGTTTTTGGCTAAATATTCTAGATCGAGTGTAGGAATATTGAGTGTTTTTAATCGTGTAAGGATTTCGGTCTTGCCGACCCCCGTATAACCATGAAGTACAATAAACTTCTGTTTAAATCTATTCTCGTTAAAATATTCAATAACATATCTGCGGTATTTTTTATATCCCCCTTCCAG
>DASRMO010000244.1:0-5430 GCA_035647895.1 Clostridia bacterium | reverse complement strand
CTTTTTACTCGCAAATAATTGAAGATCAATTCTAAATAACATCACTCACACCTCCCTGTCATGAATCTCAATATATTGTGGATAATTTTCTTGTATGTTTTCCAATCCTAAAAGCATAGTATCAATCAAAAGTTTTGCTTTATATAATTCTTCTTCCGCCAAATTTTCCGGTAATTTACATCTGAGATATCCCTTTTTGATTTCATATACAATATTTATATCGGCTATTTGATAAAGTGATAATACCGTAGTTTGACCCAGAGCGGAAACTGCAGCACAGATAATATCTTCCCCGGGGCCGGCTGCATGAGCATGCCCCTCTATCACAAATTGTTCGATTACTTTATCAGGATTGCGATAAACTGAAATTGAAATCATAAGTACACCTATGCATCAATCTTATCAATAACTAATTTTGTATATGGCTGACGATGACCCCGTTTTTTTCTATAATCCTTTTTAGGTTTGTATTTAAAAATAATAACTTTTTTGGATTTGCCCTGTTCAACTACCTTGGCTTCAACCTTAGCCCCATCAACTATCGGACTGCCTACGGTTAATTTGCCGTCCTTCGAAACTGCTAATACATCCTCAATGGTAATTATATCACCTTGTTCAGCTTCTAATTTTTCAACAAGTAATATGTCTCCTTCTTTTACCCTGTATTGTTTACCGCCTGTTTCAATAATTGCGTACATTAAATGTTACCTCCTGAACCCAAATTCGCCGGATAACTAGGTACCTATCGTTTAAAACCCGATCCGTGCGTTACCTACCGATACATGTTATCATATTACAACGTTTATGTCAATAATTTAAATCCCACAAAAATTCCAACTTCCCGTGATTATTTTACACTATCGCATCATTTTCATCCATCAATTTTTTGATGCTCTCCATATCCCCCATAGCCTTCACTTGTATTTCATTATGATGTAAAAAACTATTGGGAATTATAAATGATTTTAAATTAGTTTCAGCATTTATTTCTTCTAATATGGATTCCTCCTCCTGAAAAACTTGTAAAACTGTAGGATTCACTTCAAAAATAACAGCCTCCGCATTGGTATGTATGCCGATTCGTATCATTTCCTTTTCAAATTTATATAATAGGGCATATTCGCTGTCTAATCTTCCCGTACCATTACAATATTGGCACCTTTTTTGAAATAATCTATCCAACCCCAGTCTTGTTTTTTTTCTTGTCATCTCAACCAAACCCAATTGTGTCATTCCTAACACCTTACTTCTGGTCTTATCTTTACTGAGTGCCTTTTCTAGGGCATCAATTACCTTTTGATTATCTCCCCCACCCATCATATCTATAAAATCTATTATAATAATGCCACCTATACCGCGTAACCTCAATTGTTTTGCAATTTCCCCCGTTGCCTCAATATTAGTCTTGAAAACCGTATCTTTTAGATCCGTCTTGCCGACATACTTTCCCGTATTTACATCAATAACTGTAAATGCCTCCGTGCTGTCAATAATAATATAACCGCCGCTTTTTAACCATATCTTTCTGTTCAGGCATTTATCAATTTGTGATTTTATTCCGTAATAATCAAATATTTCGATGGTTTCATCAAAATAGGAAATTCTGGATTTTAATGATGGTGATAATAGTTCTACTAACTCTAAAGCAATTTGATATTCCTTTGCATTGTTTATAATAAAGTTATCAATATCTTTGCTGAAGGTATCTCTTATCGTCTTGCTTATTAAATCAAAATCTCTATGAATCAATCTTGGAACAGTTCCTGATTTTTTCTCCCTTTCAATTTTTCGCCACAATTTTAATAAAAACTTTATATCCTCATTAAAGTCATCCCTATTTTTCCCTTCTGCTACGGTTCTAACAATAATACCCATATTGGGCGGTCTCAGCTGCTCTATTTCTTCTCTTAGTCTCTCCCTTTCCTCAGAACACACTATCCTCCTGGATACACCTATATAAGTTGTATTTGGCATTAAAACCAGATATCTCCCCGGCAAAGTAATGTTCGTAGTTACTCTGGCACCCTTAGTCCCAAGAGATTCCTTAATGACCTGTACAACTATTTCTTGACCCTGTTTTACAACATCCGTTATAGATATATTTTTATAACACAATTCGCCCTTATCGAATAGATCTTGCTCTAAAGCATCCTTGACATATAAAAAACAATTTTTTTCAAGCCCAATATCAATAAAGGCGGCCTGCATCCCCGGCAGGACATTAGCTACTCTACCTTTATAAATATTTCCAACCATCCGCCTGTGATTTCGCCTCTCTATATATAATTCTACCAATTCCCCGTCTTCCACTAATGCCAACCTATTTTCACTGATACCCGCATCTACTATAATTTGATTCATACACTCCACACATCCTCATCCAAAGGAGTTATAAATTTATCCTCTATATCTACGAATAAATCTAACCTCTTAATTCTTGTTTCATATTGTTCTATAGGCAAACCGGTTAATTCATATAATTTATCAACAACAACTTCCGGCTTCAGATTTTCCCGACTTCCGGCCGCTAAATGCATCTTCAGTAAAATTTCATGCTCATTTAATAAAAACAACTCTATATCTTTAATAAAAGGCCTAATATTAATTTCCCTGAACTCCGGTTTTTTATTCCTATGACCGCGCCTCTGTTTCTTCTGCTTTAGCTCTATTATCACTTCTCTATCTATTAGATTCCCTATATGTTTTTTTATATCTGTTTCATTTAACAATCTTTTCGTCTTTAATTTAACTAAGTAAATTGAGCTGCATATTATAGACATCAATGACTCTGCTTTATTAGAAATTTTTTTACTCTTAATTATTTTTAATCCATCCGGTAGAACACTGTTTAGCCTACTCATGAACAGCTCGCTATCCATATCGGCACTCAATTGTATATCGATATATTCGCCCTCACTGGCTACCCCTATACCCAATGCCGTAGCAAATGCCATAATAGGGTGGGGATTAAACCCCTGTGTATATGTGACAGGTATACCTGCTCTTCTGATTGCCCTTTCAAAAACCCTTATTAAATCCAAGTGAGAAATAAATACCATATCACCTTTTTTATAAAATCTGGACCGCATTGTTACCATCAACATATCCCTCCTGTAAAGACCTGATTGATACCGCACCCCGCACAGTTCACTCTACAGTTAGGTGTGAGTCTAGCTTGTTTGGAATTTTCATTCTCTCTTATCAAAAATTGTTTGCTGACCCCCACGTCAATATGGTCCCATGGCAGTACTTCATCATATTCCTGACGCCTGTTGGCGTAAAAGGCCGGATCAATATTTGCCTTTTTAAACACGGACATCCATCTATCAAAATCAAAATGTTCCATCCAACCGTCAAATTTACATCCCTCTTTCAAGGCAAGCTCTAACACTTTAGAGAGTTTTCTATCTCCTTTGGCAAACACGGCTTCCAATAGGCTTGTTTTAGGGTCATGATAGTCAAATGTGATGTTTTTATTCCTAATATTTGATACCAATAATTTTTGTTTTGAATATATCGCTTCCAATTTGGATTGGGGCTCCCATTGAAACGGAGTAAAGGGTTTTGGTACAAATGTTGAAACGCTTACGGTAATATTAAGTCTTTTCCTTTTCTGTTCCTTTGGAACCTTATAATATTCATCGGCTACTTTAAAAACAAGATCTTTAATTTCTAATATATCCTCATCTGTTTCCGTAGGAAGCCCAATCATAAAATATAACTTTATATTGCTCCAGCCGGAATGAAAAACATTTTCAGCAGCATTAATCAGATCTTCCTCTGTAATCCCCTTATTAATAACATCTCTGAGTCTCTGACTGCCCGCTTCAGGTGCAAAAGTTAATCCTGTTTTTCTTACCTTCTGTATCTCTTTAATTATTTGCAGTGAAAAACTGTCCAATCTTAATGATGGTAAAGATATTCCTATTCTTTTATCGCTATACTCCTCCATCAGATGCTTAACTATCTCTCCTAACTCTGAATAATCGCTAGTACTCAAAGATGCTAGGGAAATTTCATCATATCCTGTGCTTGAAATAAGTTTTTTAGCTAATCCCTGTAATCTATCATAAGATTTTTCCCTGACAGGCCTGTATATGAATCCTGCCTGACAAAAACGGCACCCTCGAATGCACCCTCTGAATATCTCCAACATAATTCTATCGTGTACAATATTTAAATATGGTACTATCATTTCTTCCGGATAAAATACATTATCTAAATCCTCAACGATTCTTTTGCGTATTATCCTCGGTATGTCTCCAAACTTCGGACTGACCGAATTAACAGTCCCATCATCATTATAACTTATATCATAAAACGAGGGTATATATACTCCCCCTATCAAAGCGGCTTGTTTTAAAAATTCAGATTTATTATAATTTTCCCCTCTCATTTTGTCGTATAAATCTATAATTTCCAAAATAACTTCTTCTGCCTCCCCCAGCACGGCTATATCGATAAAATCTGCTATAGGTTCACAATTATAAGCACAGGGCCCCCCAACTATTATAATAGGGTCCTCTTTATTTCGGTCCGCACTGTATATGGGGATTTCTGCTAAATTCAGCATGTTCAATATATTAGTATAGCTTAATTCATACTGTAAGGTAAACCCGACAAAATCAAAATTTCTAATAGGTTGTCTACTTTCCAAGGCAAATAAGGGGATATTATTATCCCGCATCTGTTCTTCCATATCGACAGCCGGCGCAAATACTCTTTCGCAAAAAATATTTTCTTGTTTATTTAATAAATGATATAGAATTTGCATTCCTAAATGGCTCATTCCTATTTCATAAATATCAGGAAAACAAAAAGCGAAGCGGACCATATTTTCGCCTACTATCTTATGCACACTATTCAGCTCATTGCCCAAATACCTAGCCGGTTTTTCAACTCTATATAGTAAATTATCAATTTTCAGCCTTCCCATTGATTTTCTCCCTTCAAAAACCCATTTTTAGCTTTAAATCAAGCAGGTTTGAAACAACAACCGAATAAGAGACCCGGCAAATTGTATGAAAAAACACTTTTCTTGCTTTTCGTTATCCTGAACAGAGCGAAGATTCTGCGTTATTAGCCCTTTGAAATTCCTAGCTGCCCCTAAAATGACAATTATCACACAGTCTACCGTCTTTCCGATTTATACATTCTAATTACTATAATAGCATAAAAGATGAAAAGTATTTACTTGCTTTACAAATTATTCACCTGCATCAATTCCCTCAAAGTAATATTATTATCATATTCAATAATAGCATCAATGATTTCACTTTCCGATAGACTCCCTATTACCTTTCCCGTTGTATCTGTTATAGTTATTATACAATATTGCTCCAGTGTAAATTCATCAAATATATTTTTAATATCAACAAATTCCATGGCTATTATATGTTTAACATCCATAATGCCCTCATTATATAAAGA
>DASRMO010000243.1:0-2240 GCA_035647895.1 Clostridia bacterium | reverse complement strand
ATATGTGCCCGGTAAATCCACTATATTATATATATTTCCATTATGCTTAAACTTTCCTTCTTTTTTTTCTACAGTAACCCCGGGCCAGTTTCCCACATGCTGATTAGAACCTGTAAGAGCATTGAACAATGTGGTTTTTCCGCTGTTGGGATTACCTACTAAAGCAATAGTGCCCAAATATTATGTCCCCCCTTTAAGTACCATATTATTATATATCAAAAATAAAACAAAAAACTCAGTTTGATTTCTTCACAATTATGTTTTGTGCCAAACAGCGCCCTACGGCGATATTGTTTCCAAATAAAGAAACTATGATTGGCCCCATATCGTTCTTTACTACTTCAAAATCAGCTCCGATATTAAAGCCCATCTCGTATAATCTTCTGGCCGCGCACCTGCGTGCATGTATCTTTTCAACCCTCCCTTTTTCTCCGGATTTTAGCTGTTCTAACGATACATTCAAAGTATTGAGCCCCCTTCTTAATCCGCCTAACATGAAGCATTTTATTTTTTATTACCAAAACCGTCACTGATAATCATAATCATTATCAGTATAATATGTTTAACTTGAAAAGTCAAGGGCTATAATTTTGAAACAAAAACCGCCCCTACTTTATGAACAATACTCAATTGTAGGAGCGATTCGAAACCGCCTATATAATATTACAAACGTAAACAGGGCGAGCAAAGCCCACCCTGTCCCATCTAATAAATTTCTATTACCTTACTTTCTTCATTCCAATCTACACGGAAACCAAAATCATCTAATTCTCTCATGTGGAACGGGTCTGCTAAACCTTCCAGTTCTACATCAAACAATTTTTCCGCATCTTCTATTGTTATATAGGCCAAATCATCTATAATCTGTAATGGAATCCGGCCTTCTTCAATATCAGACCCAGCAAATTTTACATAAGTACCATCGAGACTGATATAAACCTTCGCCCCGGTATCTATTTCAATCCTACCCATTATAAGTTCCACCAATTCTTCCGCTGTAATTCTCATCACTGATGTCGGTAGTTCAAAATCAGCCTTTTCTAACTTGGAAGAAGTTGATGCTACGTTCATATTTAATTCGCCCATATCCATAACTTTAATTTCTAATCGGGAATTTTCGATATATTTATCTTCCTCAAAAGTGCCTTCCATATAGAATTTACTTCCTTTGATAAACATTTTAGCCATATCTTTATATTGATCGACAAAAGCGTCATATTCTTCCAATGCCTGTTGTTTTTCTTCTTCTGTCAGTTCAATCCCTTGCCCTTGGACTAAACTATTAGATAATTGATCAATATTTTCAAAAATATACCTCATATATGCATCCAAAAGATCTAACAACTCATCTGATTCTAATGTCAAGGTATACGTATCGCCTTCCTTTTCCATACCTAAATCCATGCCTAGGTCCATTTTGTCTATAAATTCAATAACCTCATTTAACACATTTCTAAAGTCAATATCCACATCTTCTTGGCCGCTTTCCAACACAACATATTCCTCTTCTATCACTAACTCATCTGCCGCACCCGTTGCCGCCAAAAGTGCAAGCACCGCTTCCTTGTTGATATAGAGATCCGAACCATAAGTATACATTTCTATTACAGGAATATCCGACTCACCTTGCACGTCTTTTATTTCCATCTTTAAATATGAACTGAAATCATCAAAATTTGACTGTGAATTGACATCAATTTTATAATGATAATCTATGTCCATACCGGGAATAGATATGTCAAGTTCTGCTTCCGACTTCCCCTCTATAGCGTTCCATTCGTAAATCTCCTTCATGTCTTCCCAATAGGATGCCCCTTCAGATGTAAAGCCTACCGTAGCAAGCATCAAAATTACTAGTAATGTAATAAATAATACTTTTTTCATCGCGCTATCACTCCTTTTTATTTTGTTTCTTGAAATATAATGTTCCCACTGTTTTCCCTTATTTTATCACTGTTGTTGTTATTTTTCAAACAAAATTTATTAGTAGATAGTACCAACCCCCTTAGAAAAAAATTGTTTCGCTCCAGTTTATAAGGATAGCCGATATTCAGCACCGGTGGTTGAAATTTCTCTTATCAATGATTATATGCTTTTTCTGGAAGATTATCGTAGGAATATGATAATAATATCTGGATATTTTAACATAAGTATTATAAACTATACTACAAAGAAAAATATCAGTGGGCCGTCCTAATTACAACATTTAAAATATTAGGTAAGGGCACCCCGAATATTGA
>DASRMO010000242.1:0-3631 GCA_035647895.1 Clostridia bacterium | reverse complement strand
CTTATAACGCATAATTAGGCAATTATGCAATACCTAATATTCAAGCAATTTTTCAATAATTTCTTCAGCTATCTCCCGCACATTTTTTTTATCGGTGTCTATAATAATATCGCCGGCATTTTCATACAGAGGTAATCTGTTTTTCAATATCTCCGATAACCCTTTTAGGGTAAAACTATCTTTTAGCAGGGGCCTGCTTTCGTCATCTAAAAGGCGATTGAGGATCTCTCCGGGAGATACCTTCAACCACACTATTTTACCGTTATCCCTTAACAATTCAATATTTGTAGAATCTAACACTACGCCTCCGCCGCAGGAGATTATGGTGTTTTTTATGTCCCCTAAACCCGCTATTGTTTTTCTTTCCAATTTTCTAAATTCGGCCTCGCCGTAGGCATTAAAAATTTCATTTATAGATATTCCGGAATCTTTTACGATTATATCGTCCGTGTCTATATAATTCATCTCTAACAAGGTTGAAAGTTCAGTACCTACAGAAGTTTTACCGCTTCCCATGAAACCGATAAGTACGATATTGAAGGGAAACAAATATTTTGATTGAAGTTTTTTGCTGATTTTTAATATTTGGTTGTACAGCAGTTCCAGCTCTTCGGAAAATTTATCATGTTCCAAATATGAATTAACCTTTTTAAGGACGTCTTGTTCTCTTTCAGGTTGAAATATGGGCAATTTATGCTCCCTTTTATATTCTAGAACATCCAGGACGGCTTTTAACCGCTGTTCAAATACTTCCACCAGCTTTTTATCGCAATCGTCTATAATATTTCTGATATCTTCCAGATTCTCCAATTTATCAACTCCTCTATCCGTTAAGGGCGGGCTTTCCTCGTTTGTTATTATCTATAAGGATTAGTTGTGTGTTATCCGAGACTGCTGAAAAAGTCCCGAGTTATATCATTCTGAATGGTTAAAAACCGAGATTCTTCGCTTTATGACCTAACCCGATTGCATTGCAATCGTTGGTAGGTCAAACGCAACAAGCATCAACCCTGATTTAGGTTTATGACAGGAGTGCCCGTCAGGGCCAACTTTGTATGGACGAAGAGAATAAACAAATTTGTGTTGCTTGACTGAGAATACTCAGAATGACATTTCCAACATTTTTTGCAAAGTTAGGATTTTTTCAGTGGTCTCGTATTGTCCCCGTGCCAAGCGGCCCTTTCTTTATTTTCAAAATGCATTTTTCAACATATCATAAATTTCTTTTTCCTCATTGTGTGTTGCCCGCTCTCCGGTCCATATTTCAAAAGATTTTAATCCCTGATAAATTAACATAGGCAGACCGTTTATTGTCTTAGCGCCGAGTTTATTTCCAATCTTGAGCAATTCGGTCTCAAAAGGATTATATATTATATCATATACCAATTTGGCACCCCGCAATATATTGGGATTTATCGGTGATTTATCTATATTAGGATACATCCCCACGGGGGTGCTGTTGATTATTACATCAAAATAGGTATCGTTTTTTGACGGATTTGCTATATCAGTATAGTTATCGGGCTTTGTCGGATGTATTATATCAGTATAGTCATGAGGCTTTGCCGGGTTTAATATATCAGAAGGGGTGTTGAGTTCCTCAGGATCTATTATATCTATAAAGACATCATAGGATTTTTCAAGTTGATTTTTAAGTTGCATGCCTCTTTCAATATTTCTATTTGCTATGGTCAGATTTCCGCCCAGTTTTACAATTTCAGATGCTATGACCTTGGCAGCACCACCGGCGCCCAATAATAAAACTTGTTTTCCTTTTAGGTTTATATTTATATTTTCAAGGCTTCTCGCAAATCCCATGCCGTCGGTATTATAGCCCATGAGGGCACCATCGGCAATCTTTACCGTATTTACCGCACCGTATTCAATAGCCAAGGGGTCTATTTCGTCTAAATACTGCATTATATTTTCCTTGTGAGGTATGGTCACATTAAATCCCGAAAAATTATTCCTGAGAAGTTCTAAACTATCAACTAAGGTATCGGAAGTTATTCGCAGGGGAATATAGATGGCGTCTAAGTTCCTTTGCCTTATAAAACAGTTTTGGAAAACAGGGGATAGGCTATGGGCAATAGGGTCTCCTATAACTGCATAAAATTTTGTTTCACGAGTAACATTAGTTTTCATCTTTTATCATCCTATCTAAAATATTACACAAGCTCAAACTGTAAACCGGGGGGGCGGCAGATTGTGTGATAATTGTCATTCTGAGCACAGCGAAGAATCTCGAATGGCTCAAAATACAGATCCTTCGCATTCGCTCAGGATGACAAAAAGTAAGAAAGGTGCTTTTTCACACAATCTGGCGGTTCTCGCGGTCTTTCCTTTCCTTAAAATAAATTTGGTTAAGGCCGGTGAGAACTGTCCCTACCGGTTTGTTAACAGAAACACCATAGAGTTTTTCGAGTTGATTTTTATAAGATATCAAAGAAATTAGGGAAGGATACAGTTACACAATCAGGATTGTTAATAACAACACCTTCTCTGCTTACCAAACCGGCTATTGCCAAGGCCATCGCAATTCTATGGTCATTATGGCTTTCAACTATTCCGCCCTGTAGAATATTTTTACCGTGAATAATTATACCATCCTCAGTTTCTTCGATATTGGCTCCTATTTTTTTAAGCTCCGTGACTATAGCTGAAATTCTATTGCTCTCCTTTATTTTTAGCTCTTCCGCATTGCGTATAGTGGTTGTCCCTTTCGCAAAGGTTGCGGCAACCGCCAGTACAGGGATTTCATCTATCAGTCGCGGTATTATATCGCCGCCTATTTCCACACCCCTTAAATCAGAATTGGTAACATGAATATCTCCCATAGGTTCTCCGTTTAGAATCCGTTCATTTAATATCTTTATATCTGCACCCATCTGTTTCAAAACATCTATAATTCCGGTTCGTGTAGGGTTTAAACCTATATTTTTAATTGTAATTTCAGCATCTTTGGCTATGATTCCCAATACGAGGAAAAAGGAGGCGGAGGATATGTCACCGGGAACATATATTTCCCCAGCATATAATTTGTCTATAGGCCCGGAAAATATGGAAAGCCCATCCTGTTTGATGTTTGCACCCATATAATTCAGCATGCGTTCCGTATGGTCACGAGATCTTTGAATTTCATGTATAGAGGTCGTTCCATAAGCATAGATACCGGCTAATAATATAGCGGATTTTACCTGGGCGCTGGCAACGGGCATATTGTAATCGATGGCTGTCAGCTTGCTTTTTTGTATCCTGAGGGGAGCATAGCCCCTTCTTTTTGTGCCTTCAATTATGCTTCCCATCTGTTTGAGCGGTGCAATTATTCTGTCCATGGGCCTATTTTGAATGGAGCTGTCTCCGGTAATTTCACAATCAAAATCCTGTCCTGCCAATATTCCGCACATTAAACGTATCGTTGTACCCGAATTACCTACATCTAATATTTCATCGGGTTTTTTTAGGCCTTTCAATCCTGTGCCTTTAATCCTTATTTTATTTTCCGTAATCTTGATAGGCACCTGCATCTTGCGAAAACATTCAATGGTATTCAGGCAGTCGTCGCCCATCAAGAAATTATAAATTTCACCCTCGCCTTCTGCGATGGATGAGAGCATTATCGCCCTGTGGG
>DASRMO010000241.1:0-9908 GCA_035647895.1 Clostridia bacterium | reverse complement strand
ATACATAATAGAAGGATTAATAAAAATTTTATAGAAATAAATTAATTATAACCCATCGTATCGATATATGGATATTTAGTAAAAAACATATATGATTATCGTTTTGCTATGGAAAAGAGGGAATAAGGTTTATGAGTATTACAAAAAAATTCATAGAAGAAATTTTAATTGATAAAGTTATTCCTAATCCTTATCAGCCGAGAAGATCATTTTCCCAAGTAGGCCTGGAGGAATTGAGCGCTTCAATCAAAGCGTATGGTATTTTACAGCCCATAAGTGTCAGAAGAATAGGAGAAGACAGGTACGAATTAATAGCTGGGGAGAGAAGATTAAAAGCAGCAAGGCTGGCAGAATTAAAAACTATACCGGCTATAATCAATGATAATTATACTGATGCGGATTCCGCTATTTTGGCTATTATTGAAAATCTTCAGAGGGAAGACCTGAATTTTATGGAAGAGGCGGAAGGCTATGCAAATCTGATAGAAGATCATGGATTTACACAGCAGAGTTTAGCCGAAAGGATAGGAAAAAACCAATCCACCATCGCTAATAAATTGAGAATTTTAAGATTAGAGACGAATGTAAAAAAACGGCTGCTGGAGAACGGGTTGACGGAAAGGCATGCAAGGGCCTTATTGAGGCTTCCCGATGGGGAGTTGAGGGAAGAGGCCTTGGATAGGATAATCAAGAAAAGTTTAAATGTCAAAGAAACGGAACAGTTAATAACGGCTATGGTGGAGCATATCGGAAAAGAGGAAAAAGCAAATCCCACTAAAAAAATAAAAAGCTTCCTGAATTACAGGATATATATCAACACACTAAAACAGGCATATGAAGCAATCAAAGAGAGGCAGGAAAATGCACAGTTTGAGCAGATAGACAGAGGTGAATATGTAGAGGTAACAGTAAAAATACCGAAAAACTAATCAAAAAGATTACTAAAAAAGATAGTAATCTTTTTTAAAAATGCGATTATTATATATATCCTAATAGTGTAAGAATTCCTATTACAATAAATACACAACCGGCACCTGTTTGTAAGTAATGGGGCGGGATATATTTAGTTAAAACAGTTGAGGCACAGACACCGAGAAAAGAGCTAAAAACCAACGCTAAAGAAGAACCTATAAAAACAGGCCATATATTCTTGGACTGAGAGGCTAAGAGCATCGTCTGTAATTGGGTTTTATCACCTAGTTCAGCTAAAAACACCATACAAAAAGTGGTTATTATTATACTAAACATAATATTATCCTCCCTTATTTAAAAAGAAAGTTAAACTACTTTAACATTATATTCTTTAATATATATGAATATTATTAAAAATGCAATTATAGACATACGAATCCGAAATTTAAAAGATGCATTTAATTGCAGGTTTCAATATATATGTATTTACAAGAGTGAAAAATCTTGTTTGTCCGAGCAAATGTTGTGCTTATAAGCTATATTCCCGCACCTTGATATCGGCTTTTGGTCTCCGCTATTGCCATGCTATAAAATAAAAAAGGATATTTTGAATTTATATAGAAATTCTATATGAGGCCTTTGGAAAACATATGAGTTTTAGCAAGGCTTATAATGCAATAAAAGTATAGAGTTTCACGTGAAACATAACAAAGTGTGATTTAATTGAAGGGGGAGAACAAGAAAGTGGGGAAGGTCATAGGAGTTTTTAATCAAAAAGGTGGTGTGGGTAAGACAACAACCAATGTAAATTTGAGTGCATGTATTGCGAAAATCGGTAAAAAGGTTTGTGTTATCGATATAGATCCCCAAGGAAACACGACCAGCGGTTTCGGGATAGATAAAAACACATTAGAATATACCGCCTATGATATTATTTTAGGAAACATCAATATTAGAGATGTTATAATACATACGGAATTTGATGATTTGCATTTGGTCCCTTCCAGCGTAGAGTTAGCAGGAGCAGAGATAGAATTGACCAACATGGAAAACAGGGAAACAAAATTAAAAAATGCTATCAATGAAATCAGGGAAGATTATGATTATATTTTTATTGATTGTCCTCCTTCTTTAGGATTATTGACAATAAATTCTTTAACCGCCGTAGATAGCGTGTTAATTCCGATACAATGTGAATATTATGCTTTGGAAGGCGTAGGCCAATTGATGAATACCATACAGCTTGTAAAGAGAAATCTAAACCCGAATTTAGAAATTCAGGGTGTGGTTCTCAGCATGTTTGACGGAAGGACAAATTTATCTATTCAAGTGGTGGACGAAGTGAAAAATTATTTTAAGGGCAAGGTATACACTACGATAATACCTAGAAATGTTAGATTAGCGGAGGCCCCCAGCCATGGCCGGCCCATAATTTACTATGACAAAAGATCCAAAGGAGCAGAGGCATATACGGAATTGGCAGAAGAATTTTTATATTTGGAAGAAGAGGATGTGATATAGATGGCAAAAGTTAAAAAGAGGGGGCTGGGCAAGGGGCTGGAGGCACTTATTCCCGATATGGTAGGTTTGGGTATCATAGAAGGAAGTGTTCATGGTGAAAAGGTCCAAACAATTGATATTGATAAAATTCATCCCAATCCCGATCAACCGAGAAAAAACTTTGATAAAGAGAGTATAGAGGAGTTATCAAATTCTATCAAAGTGCATGGAATAATACAGCCCATAATTGCAGTGGAGGATTCGGAGGGATATATGATTATTGCAGGTGAAAGAAGATGGAAAGCCGCAAAAAACATCAATTTAAAAGAGGTCCCCTGTATAATCAAGCATTATGAAGGAAAACAGCTTCTGGAAATCTCTTTAATTGAAAATTTACAGAGAAGGGATTTAAATGCCATAGAAGAAGCAAGGGCCTACAGATATTTAATAGACAAATATAATGTTACACAGGAACAGCTTTCAGGAGCTTTAGGGAAGAGCAGATCCTATATAGCTAATATATTGAGATTGCTCAAACTCGATGAGAGAGTAATTGATTATATTATAGAGGAAAAAATAAGCGGGGGGCATGGCAGGGCAATATTGAGCATAGAACCTAATGAAAATCAGTACAAATTGGCACAGAAAATAATCAGCGAAAATCTGAGTGTGAGACAGGTGGAACAGTTAGTAAAAAACTTGGCAAATCCCGTTGAAAAGGATCAGCAACAGACCAAGAGCAAACCTAAAGATGCTTTTTTAATTGAGATCGAAAAAAACCTGAAATCTTTGCTGGGGACAAGGGTGAATATCACAAGGGGTGCAAAGAAAGGTAAAATAGAGATAGAATATTACAATGAAGAGGATCTGGAAAGAATAATAAATCTATTGAGCCAATAAGGTGGACAGGCGGATTCGGCAGGTGAAACGCCCGTAGGGGCGACAGACTGTATGAAAAAGCACTTTTTCTACTTTGTTGTTATCCTGAACGAAGTGAAAGAACTGCATTTTGAATCATTTGGGATTCTTTGCTGCGCTCAGGATGACAATTATCATTCTCCGGCGGATTTGTATTTCTGCCTTTTTTAGGGCAGGTAAACAGGTATATCTCTGTATTTAAATAAGATAATTGCAGCGGCGGATCTGTGTGTCCGCCAAATAATATAATCCCAAGGGCAGATTCGCGTATCTGTCCTTTAATATTATAAAAATAGCTACAATGTTCGACAAATTTAGTTTATAATATAGCTATCACGTATATATGGGAGGGGAATAAAAATGGAATGGGTTATGGGCTTCTTCGATCAGTACGGTACGCTATTGTTAATGGGAAGCCTAGGGCTAAATATATTAGTTATTATATTTTTAATAGTAAACATAGGTACTAGCTCTAATTTAAAGGACAAGTATAGAAAACTTGTAGGGGGAACCGACGGGAAACAGATAGAAGGAATTTTGTTTGAACATATTAACAGAGTGGAAGATGTACATAGACGTTTGGATGGGATAGAAAGTCAATTGAATGTGTTTGATAATCGTTTGAGCTTTTGCATACAAAAAGTAGGTATAATCAGGTATAATGCCTTTGATGATACGGGCAGCGACTTGAGTTATTCAATTGCTTTATTGGACGAAAACAACGATGGAATCATTATAACGGGCATATACGGAAGAATAGAAACTGTATCCTATGCAAAACCTGTAAAAAGCGGCGTTTCAAATTACAGCCTTTCCGTTGAGGAACTGCAAGCACTGGAAAGGGCAAAAGTTAATGCTTTGGACAGGATAGATGTCAGGGGCAGTAGAAGTGATCGGCAAACGGGGTAGGTGAACAAATTTGTCTTATTTATTTATAGTAAATCCTATAGCGGGTAAGGGCAGAGCAAAAAAGACAATTCCAATAATAAAGGAAATTATGGAAAACAATAATTGCAGCTATCAGATTAAGGTTACAAAAAAGCGGGGGATGGGCAACTATTTGCGAAAGAAGCAAGTACTGAAAATATTTTTACTACTATTGTTTCCGTAGGAGGAGACGGAACACTTCATGAGGTTGTTAACGGCATGATAGGCGGGACACAAAAACTAGGAATCATACCTGCAGGTACGGGGAATGATTTTTCCAGATCCCTCAATATACCTCTCAATATAAAAGATGCTATAAAAATTTTAGTGGACGGGAAAGTTATATCGATAGATTTGGGCAGGTTAGAAGACAGGCATTTTGTTAATTTTTCAAGCATCGGCCTAGATGCGTTGATTGTGGAGGAAGCAAATAAAATAAAGAAGTATTTTTCAAGTACATATTCATATATTATAGGTGTTGTTAAAGCATTGGGCAAGTTTAAAAGTATAAAAGTGGAACTGATAATAGACAATGAAAAATATAACAGCGAAATTATGTTGGTTGCGGTATGCAATGGGGCTTATTATGGTGGTGGAATGAATATAGCACCCTGTGCCGAAGTCTCTGATGGGCAGTTTGATATATGTGTGGTAAAGAAGATGTCCAAATTAAAGTTGCTGTTTTTTTTCCCGACAATATTTAAGGGAGAACATATTAAATATGATGAAGTAGAATTATATAGGGGAAAAAGTGTACAGATATTTTCCGGGGAGAAAACATATATGACTGCAGACGGGGAAACCATAGATAGCGGGACGATTAAATTTGAAATGATGCACAATAAATTGAGGGTAATTACAAGTATTTAGCCGGGAGTTATAAATATAGAAACCACATACCATATAACGAATTAAAAGAACACTTCTTAGAAATACTAATTTTAATAGGAGGTGTTTTTTTGAAAAGAATAGCTGTTCAGCAAGGGTTGGAAGAGATAAGAAAAGGGTTGAAAAATAGAGGATATGAAGTGGTCGATTATGACGACAGGGGTTATATAGATGCCATAGTATATAAGAGTATAGACAGCAGTATGGGCAATGTCAACAATTCGGCAGACGGGAATATCTACGGTGCGATATTGATCAATGCGACCGGCAAAACGATGGAAGAAATAGAATACATTATAGAAACAAGAAGGTATGGAAATTTATTCACGTAACGGAAATCATATTTTATTTTTGCACCATTGCCATGGAATTTTTACATCAACAATCGTCTCTGGTGAAGCTTCCAAACAGAATATTCGATAGACCGTGCCAATGTGTCGGCCATCTTCATCACAAGGCTCAATCTCGTATTTTGCAGTATGAGATATTCCATATATCCGCCTAAATTCACAATACCGGTAATAGATATATTTCCTACGGCGGGAAGGTCCTTATTCACCCCTGCCCCGGGCTTTAAAGGGCCCTCGCTTATGGCAATATAACCGATTCTGTCTACTTTCCCCAAGCAGGCATCTATGGCTATAATGAAGGGGTTTCTGAGAGAATCATATATCACTTCTAAATTCTCCTGCAAATTTTTTGCGTGTACCGGATCATCCAGGGTTCCGTGTATATGGACATAATTATATTTTAAAAGGGAATCGGATAATTTGTGGCCGACAATGGGCCCCAGGGCATCTCCGGTGGAACGGTCCGTACCTATGCAGAGTATAACCAATTCTTCAAAGGGGGGGTTAAAACACAGATCGATGTATTTGGACAGCATAACACTGAAGTTTATAGAAGCCCTTGGTGAATTGATACTTAAAGAATTATATTTTTGTAAATCAGATAAAGTCACGGGTTTTCTCCTTAGATTAAAATTGTTTAGAAATATTTTCCTGTTAAACCATGTGAGGCAGATTTAATTTGTAGTTTAACAATTTAAATTTGCACAAAGCATGGTCTTAGTTTTTCCCAAATAAATTTTCCGATACGGGAAAGTTAGCGAAAATTCGATATACCTTGACGACATAGTGAAAAAATTTTCACTGTAGCTGCTTTAGGTCTTATTATCTCCCCTTCGTCATAAAAATATAATGGTGAGGGGGGAGGAACAGTGACAAGGAAACAATCAATTTTCACATTGGCCAGTGTTTATGTAGGCACGGTTATAGGGGCGGGTTTTGCATCCGGGCAGGAGGTGCTTCAGTTTTTCGGCAAATATGGCTATAAAGGCATACCGGGCATTATAGTGATAACAATTTTATTTTCATTATTAGGGGCATCGGTTCTAAATACCGTATATATGAAAAAAATACGCGGTTTTGGAGAGTTTGCAACACTTTATTTTGGCAGGGCCTTTTTTGTTGTTATAAACATAGTATTAATATTTTTATTATTTATCAGTTATGTTGTTATGCTCTCCGGGAGTGGGGCGGTAATATATGAGAATTTCAAAATTCCCTATGTATATGGGATTTTTATAATGGCGGTAATAACCTTTTATGTCTTTGTATTTGGCATAAAAGGGATTGCAAAAGCCAACAATATAGCAGTCCCATTCCTTATATTGGCAATATTATGGATAGGCATAAATGTTATATGTAAAAATAAAGCGCTGTTCAGCAATTTTTACACCTACCCCCTTCAAAGTATGGATTTGGGGGAGCCTACAAATATCCTGGAGATATTTAAGTTTTCAATGATCAGTTTTATAAATAAAAACAATTGGTTATGGTCGGCACTGCTATATATTTCTTTTAACAGTATAGGGGCGATAGTTGTGATGTCTTCCCTACAGCCCTTGATTGCGGATAGAAAGGCAGCCATTCTGGGAGGAATATTAGGTGGGGTAGTGTTGGGTATTCTGGCAATGGTTATTTTAATCAGCCTGTTGATTTTGTATACCGATATAATAGGCATTGAAGTACCTATGATTGTGGCGGCAGGCAGTTTGGGTACGGTATGGAAACAAATATACGGTGTTGTTTTATTCCTTGCTATGTTCACTACGGCGATTGCAAACGGGCATGGGTGTATATCGGGCATAGCCAATTTGACAAAAATCGACATAAAAATAATCAGTGCTATTGTTTGCATGATATCCATACCGTTGGCAACCCTGGGTTTTAAAAAACTGGTCGTGTTTTTTTATCCTCTGTTTGGATACATAGGGATGCTGTTCATCTGTGCTGTGGTTTTCAAAAACAGGATAAAGCATAGAGGATTCTATTGATTTATGGGGAATATATTAATGAGGAATAAAATGTTTCATATGAAACAATTCATATATAGAAAAAACATAGGGAGAATGAAACCATGGGAAACAGAAAGAAAGGTTTATGGATTTTAATTGCTATAACTGTAATTTTATTAATGATAAACCCCAGGACGATAAAGTATTTAAAAGCTAAGACAAGCCTAGACAAGGGGGAAATTTATATAATAAAAGAGATAGAAATACCCCACAGCAGTCAAATAATTTATGAGAAATTCGGTAATGGACTGATAAAATATTGGGAGGGCGTTTTAATCTATTACAATGCGGCAGGGGAACAAATGTGGAGTATAAATCTGGCAATAAATAAGCCCGCAATAAAGACAAACTCCGATAGCATCTATATAATAGACGAAAATAAAAATCAGATATTGCGTATAGATAAAAAAGGGGAACAAATATATAAAGGCGCATTGGATAAAAGCTATAAAAACTTTGATGTCTGTGACAATAATTATGTGGTATTACATCATGAAACCGAAGACCCTGTTCAATATATCACTATAATAAATAAGGAGGGAAAAAAGGTATCCGAGATAGTATTAGGAGAAGGTGAAATAACAAATCTGGCTATTTCCGGTGCTCATGACAGAATAGCCATAAGCACCATAAATATAAATGGGGATAGTTTAGAAAACAATATATTGGTATATGATTTAAAGGCGAACCTGCTCGGTTCGGAAAACTTTAATGATAATATTATCTTAAACATGTTTTATAATGAAAAAGGGGATCTGATTGTAATAGATGAGAGAAATATATGCGGCAAGGATAAGGGTAATTTAACAAATTGGCAAGTCAATCTCGATGACCCTATAATAATTATGAACACGAAAAATAAAAATTTTATGATGGTGTACAGCGAGGACAGCGGTAAAAAAAGTATAATTTATTCACCAACCGGAAATACAATCAAAATATTATCCTACGATGGAAAGCTGTTGAGCGAGATAAAACAAGATGAAGAGATTGTCGATATGGACAGTTATAAAAATAATATAGTAGTTTATTCTTCAAGAACAATATTTAAATATGATAAAAACGGAAATTTAAAGATGGAATTTCCTTATACCGGCGATATTTTAAAATGTTTTGCGTTATCCGATGATAATATAGCAGTTATAACGAAGGAAAAGATCAGTTTTTTATCATTTAAAAGGTGATTGAGAGGCAATTGAGTTTAAGCTACGAAATTGTGAAAAACAGTATTGAATATTAAAAATTTTTAACAGATGAAGGTGAAAAACATGTCTTATGAAGCGTTATATAGAAAGTGGAGGCCCAAGGTTTTTGAGGATATAATTGGTCAAGAAGAGACGGTCACTATTTTAAAAAATCAAATTAAATATTCCAATATAGCACATGCTTATCTTTTTACAGGGATAAGGGGAACGGGGAAGACATCTACGGCGAGAATATTTGCCAGAGCGGCGAACTGTATAGACCCCAAAGATGCCAACCCCTGCAATGAGTGTGAATTATGCAGGAGTATTTTAACAGAAAGCAGCATGGATGTCATAGAGATAGATGCGGCCTCTAATCGGGGAATAGAGAACATAAGAGAATTAAGAGAACATACTAAGTATAACCCGTCCTCAGGCAAGTATAAAATATATATAATAGATGAGGCGCACATGCTCACCGATCATGCCGCTAATGCACTTTTAAAGACATTGGAAGAACCGCCGCCCCATGTTATTTTTATATTAGCTACTACGGAACCTTATAAGATGGAAGCAACCATATTATCCAGGTGCCAGAGGTTTGATTTTAAACCCATTAAAATAAAGGATACGGTAAAACAGTTGTCTTTGATCTGTAAAGAGAAACAGATCGATTATGAAGAGGAGGCCCTGCGGTTAATAGCTCTTAACTCGGAAGGGGCATTGAGGGATGCCCTGAGCATTTTAGACAGGTGCATATCCTTTAATAATGAATCCTTAAAATATGATGATGTGATCAATATATTAGGGGCGGTCAATTATGAGGTCATGTTTAATTTAGTCGAAAGCATAGGGAGACAGAGCACATCCGATGCACTTACACTTGTCAATGAAATATTTGCAGGCGGTAAGGACCCGAGTCAATTGATGAAGGATTTGATATCCCATCTTAGGAGTCTTTTATTCGTTAAAATGGACGTAAAAACTGATGAACTCCTGTCTTTGCCGGAAGAGAGGCTGAGACAATTTAAAGAACAGAGTGAGCTATTCAATATAAATCAAATGAGTTCTTTTATTTATACATTATCGGATATTGAATCAAAATTAAAATATTCATCACAACCCAGAATATTGATGGAAATCGCAGTTACAAGCTTGTGTAACAGAGAGTTAAATGATTCTTTAGAGGGGCTCATAGAGAGAGTTAAGCATTTGGAAAA
>DASRMO010000240.1:0-2262 GCA_035647895.1 Clostridia bacterium | reverse complement strand
TGCACTTTTAGGCGGGGTGTCTCTGCCGTCCAAAAAACAATGTATATAGACCTCGCTCAAGCCTTCTTGTTTAGCCAGTTTTATCAGTGCAAACAGATGTTCAATATGACTATGTACGCCACCATCAGAAACTAAACCCATAAGATGCAGCTTTTTTCCACTATCCTTTACGCCGGAAATTAGCCCCGTAAACTTGGGGTTTTTATAAAAATTGCCTGATTCAATTTCTCTGGTAATATGTGTGAGATCTTGATATACTACCCTACCGGCACCTATATTTAGATGGCCCACTTCAGAGTTGCCCATCTGGCCTTCCGGTAAACCCACATCTTCCCCACTTGCTGAAATCCGGGTATTAGGATAATTTTTTAGAAGACTGTTGTAGTTAGGGAGGTCAGCAATTTTTATCGCATTTCCAAATTTATTTTCCCCTATACCAAGACCATCTAATATAATAAGTGCAACCGGCTTTTTCATTTCTATCTTCCTTCCTAAAAGTTAACAATTTCTAGAAATTCTTCTGCTTTTAAACTGGCTCCTCCGACCAGCGCTCCGTCAATATCTATTTCATTCATAATTTCCGTAGCGTTGGACGGTTTGACACTGCCGCCATATTGAATCCTGACCTCTTCAGAAATTTCTATGCCATATTTATTTTGCAACAAGGAACGGATATAAGCTATCACTTCATTTGCATCCTGTGATGAAGCAGTCTTGCCCGTACCTATTGCCCATACCGGTTCATATGCGATCACCACATCATTCATCTCATCTTTGCCGACACTTTCGAGAGCAGCCAGGGTTTGTCTTTTAACAACATCAAATGTTCTGTTTTTTTCCCTTTCATTCAATGTTTCCCCAACGCATATTATCGGTTTCAGGCCCTTTTCAATAGCCTTAACTACCTTTTTATTGACAATTTCATCTGTTTCGTTAAAATACTGCCTCCTCTCGGAATGACCGATTATCACATAATCTACTCCTAAATCCTTCAACATATTTGCCGATATTTCTCCTGTGAAGGCCCCTTCTTCTTCCCAATGCATGTTTTGGGCACCTAGTTTTACCTTAGAGCCCTCAATAGCCTTTTTAACTTCACTAATAACGGTAAATGGACAACACACGACGACCTCAACATCGGTTTTATTTGCCTCTTCTTTTATTTCATTTACCAGCCCCAACGCTTCATTTATTGTTTTATTCATTTTCCAGTTGCCGGCAATAATGGGTTTACGCATATTTTACACCTCATTTTATTTGTTTTCCAGTGCATCTATCCCAGGTAATATCTTTCCCTCTAAAAATTCTAAAGATGCCCCGCCCCCTGTAGAGACATGGGTCATTTTATCCGCAAAACCAAACTTTTCTACGGCAGCAGCACTATCTCCGCCGCCAACAATTGTAATAGCCCCACTGTTCGCCATAGACCGTGCAATTTCCTTAGTTCCTTTAGCAAATACCGGCATCTCAAACACACCCATAGGCCCATTCCAGATTATAGTCTTTGCTTCACTTATTTTTTTAATAAATAATTCTATTGTTTTTTCTCCTATGTCCATTCCCATCATCATTTTGGGAATACTATCGACATCCACAGTCCAATATTCCGTATCCTGAGCAAACTTTTCTGCCACAACAGTATCAACAGGCAATAAAAATTCTATATTTTTCTCCTTGGCCTTTTTAATCAAACTACCGGCTAAGCTTATTTTATCTTCTTCCAGTAAAGATTGTCCCACTTCATAACCCTCAGACTTTAGAAATGTATATGCCATACCCCCTCCTATTATTAAGATATCAACCTTGTCTATTAAATTTTCAATAACACCGATTTTATCCGAAACCTTGGCTCCCCCTAAAATTGCAATAAAGGGCCTCTCGGGGGTTTCCAACACCCCTCCCATAATTTTTAATTCTTTTTCTATCAGATATCCCATAGCCGAGGGTAAAAATGCGGCTATGCCGGCAGTTGAGGAATGTGCCCTGTGGGCAGTCCCAAATGCATCATTGATATATATATCCCCCAATGATGCAAGTTCTTTTGAAAATGTTTCATCATTTTCTTCCTCTTCTTTGCGAAAACGCATATTTTGTAAAAGTAAGAGATCTCCCTGTCCCAGTTCCTTTGCTAAACTTTTAGTGATATCGCCGGTCACCAGATCATCATCTGCGAATTTTACCTCTTTCCCAACCAACTGAGCGACCCTTTCCACTACAAGTTTCAATGAACATTTAGGATCCGGCCTCCCCTTTGGTCTGCCT
>DASRMO010000239.1:0-3034 GCA_035647895.1 Clostridia bacterium | reverse complement strand
AATATATACAAGATGTGGCCGTGGGGTTACTATATAGAAACCAATGTTTAAAAACTACCGCTGTTCGTTTAAATGGTAATTTGAAATATTTTAAATTTAGTGAAAAAAAAAAGGAAAAATGAAATATATGTAGAAGTAATTATTATTATGTAGAAGCAATTGTTGTACTATACATCACACAATATATATAGTATATATACAAAGCTGATGCAGTAGTGCCAAGTCATCTCATGAAGTAACAGTCAAATGGGCGGCACATGCAATCGGACAATTATTTATGTTATCGAAAAAGGGGATAAATAAATCCGAACTGGGGGGTTGTAAAAAAACATATAATAATAAACAGCTGTACTTACAACACGGACAGTTTATGTGAATGAGGGGAAAGTCTATATGACAAAAAAGAAAGGCCGAATACAAAAATTAAAGGTGTTAACCGTGTTTGGAACGAGGCCGGAAGCGATAAAAATGGCTCCTTTAATAAAAAAAATGGAAGAGTGTGAACAGATAGAATCCATAGTTTGCATAACTGCGCAACATCGTGAAATGCTTGATACGGTGTTGGAACTATTTAAAATTAATCCGAATTATGACTTAAATATAATGGAACACGGGCAAAGCATAACAGATATTACTGTGAGAGTGTTAAAAGGGCTGGAAGACATTTTAACTAGAGAAAAACCTGATATAGTTTTGGTTCATGGAGATACATCTACTACCTTTGTGGGAGCGCTTGCAGCATTTTACCAGAAGATAAAGGTGGGTCATGTCGAAGCGGGGCTGAGGAGCGGAAACATATACTCTCCTTATCCGGAAGAGATGAACAGAATACTCACAACCAATCTTGCGAGTATTCACTTTGCACCTACCAAAGGCAATTATAATAATC
The DNA here is from genome assembly GCA_035647895.1 of Clostridia bacterium. Lineage (GTDB taxonomy): Bacteria > Bacillota > Clostridia > Peptostreptococcales > Natronincolaceae > JAAZJW01. Next base: position 2,145 of record DASRMO010000239.1, on the reverse strand, counting down.
TGATAAAGGAAGGAATAGAACCGGAAAAAATATTTATCACAGGAAATACGGTAATAGATGCATTGCTCTCGGTTGTTAAAAATGATTACATATTTGAAAACAATATTTTAAATAAAATGGATTATAAAAATAAAAAAATAATAGTAATGACCTGCCATCGTAGAGAAAATTGGGGAGAACCCATGGAAGACATATTTATGGCAGTAAAGGGAATAGTTGAAGAAAATGATAACATAGAGGTAATATTTCCTGTGCATTTAAATCCGAACATATGCAAATTGGCCGAGGATATTATGGGGAAGCAAAATAATATTCATTTGATAAAGCCGTTAGAATATGAAGAGTTTGCAAATTTGCTGAATAAAGCTTATTTAATATTAACCGATTCAGGTGGGATACAGGAGGAGGCACCGGCATTAGGAAAACCTATTTTAGTTATGCGGAAAGAAACGGAAAGACCGGAGGCTGTTGAGGCGGGGACTGTTAAGATAGTAGGGACAGGAAAAGAAAACATAAAAAAAGAAATAAATATACTTTTAAATAATTTAAATGAATACAATAGAATGGCAAATGCAATCAATCCTTATGGAGATGGAACCGCATCAGAAAAAATTGTAGATTTTTTGCTCAATTATTTAATTTATTCCGGGGATCTTTAAAAAGATACGGCAACCTCTAAAAAACATAGCATGATAAAGATTGTTAAAAATAAGATAACATAAAGATGGGTGGTAAAGTGCCTAAACAAACAAAAGGCTTAGAAAATATTGTTCTTATAACCCAGGTAGGCATAAGTATGACTACACCTATATTATTGAGTTTATATATAGGCAAAAAGTTAGATGGATATTTTAACAAGTCACCCTTGTTTTTACTTATATTTATTGTGCTAGGTATTATGGCATCGTTTACAAATTTATTTAAAATAATTGAAAAGAGTTCAGGTGATAATAAAAAAGGGAAGTGAAGGTGTGGGAACAACCTGGGAGATCCAAACTAGAGTGGCAAAAGGAATCGTTGTATTTAATTTAATTGTTATAGTGGTCGGTGCAATTTTACTCGATAATTGGAAACCTTTTGTCTTAGGAAATGTTTGTGGCTCCATGGTAGCAATGGTCAATTTTAGGTTGCTGGCTATATCAGTGGAGAACCTAGTAGCGAAGGGAAACAGCAGTAAAGACAGGATCTTCAAACATGTCGGCAGCAGTGCACTGGTACGTTTACTTATAAGTGGGATAGTTATATATTTTTCCTTGACCTCGAAGTATATTAATACTGCAGGTACTGTAATTGGTATGTTATCAATTAAACCGGCAATACTGATACAGAGTTTTTTAAATAAGTAGTGCAAATTTTTAAAAAAGATCACAGAAGAAAGGAGGAATATTAATGGGGGGAATGGAAGAGGGCCTTGGTGCTAGGCTTATAGATGTAGGTAATTATCAAATTTCCGAAACAATACTTGTAACATGGATTGTAATGGCAGTAATTATAGCTTTGGCCATAGCTGCCAGAATTGCTTTTCGAAATTTTAAAACAATTCCTAAAGGAGTACAAAATGTTATAGAAATAGTAGTGGAGGCAACAACTAATCTTACCATGGACTCAATGGGTAAGGAAAATAGAGGGTATACACCATTTGTGGGCACTATGTTAATCTTTATAGCACTCTTGAATATAAGTGGATTATTTGGGTTTAAACCGCCTACCTCAGATGTAAATACAACTGTAGGATTTGGTGTGTTAACATTTTTAACAATTCAACTGTCTTCAATACGGAAAAATGGTGTGCTTGGGCATATTAAAGGTTATTTTGAGCCTATGCCCTTATTGTTTCCTGTTAATGTAATAGGAGATTTAGCATCACCTATATCGCTGGGATTTCGTTTGTTTGGAAATGTACTGGCAGGGGTTATAGTAGGTTCACTTTTATATGGGGCATTGGCAGCTTTAAGTAGTTCAATAGGGTTATCTATCCCTATATTCCAGGCAATTATTCCTGTTGCACTTCATGCATACTTTGATATATTTTCGGGTTTTTTGCAATCGTTTATATTTACCATGCTTACGATGATATTTATATATAATGCTTTATAAGTTTTCAGTAATGGCTTTATGTTAATGGCTTTATGTTCTATCTTAATA
>DASRMO010000238.1:0-5936 GCA_035647895.1 Clostridia bacterium | reverse complement strand
ATCCCACTCCTTTTTATTATATCTATATATTTAGGATCTGCCTTATATGTATATATCTTTCCTTTTTGATAATTTTTGTTATTTGTAAATACATTCTCTAAATTTGCTATTATTAAATCATTATCGCTAAATTCTTCTCGCACCCCGCTAAAAAAATATTCGGCTCCTTTTTCATCATATACATCCTGAAATCTATGTCTGTTCCCAAAGCTTGTCCCCAAACAGATATCCCCCAAAAATAATGCTTCTATTGTTATATGTTCTGCTTCCTGCTCCCCTTTTACCATTCCATTATCAACTATTGTTATGTTTTGCCCTGCCCCGAGGCCCCCCATCAGCAGCATTGATAATATAATCGATATTGTTTTTGATTTCATGGCTCTATCCCCTCTCCATTCATATTTATATTCCCCTCGTAAACAAGTTTACAATATAAACCCATGAATAATATTATCTATTTATCAGAACAGTGCATTAATTTAGGTGAAGGAGGGATTGCCCTCTTATGGGCAGAATTATTATGCATTTTTTGTATGATCTTAAGATCTTTTTCAGGTATGGGCTTACCTTCTAAATACAAATCAATCTTTTCATAGGTTGTTCCCATCTCCTTCTCATCGGTTTGCCCCTTCCATAACCCGGCAGATGGTTCTTTATCAATAACCTCATTGGGCACACCCAATGCCCTGGCCCACTCATATACCTCATGTTTTTTTAATTCGGCTATCGGTTGAAGATCCACACCGCCATCACCATATTTAGTGAAATACCCCGTATATATTTCTGCCTTATTGTCTGTCCCTACCACTAAATAATTCAAATTATTAGCAATTGCATAGAGCGTGCTCATCCTCAATCTCGCTCTTAAATTAGCGTCCATGATTCTTTTTGTATTGTCATTGAATATGCCCTTATTATCTAATTGTGTTATAACTTTTTCCATAATACTATTGTGTTCTTCTTTTAAATCAATCTCCAAACATTTTATATTACAGGTCTTTATACTCAAATTCCCATCTTTTATATCCTTTATATCACTTTTTATAGGCAATATTACACCCAGTGAATTGTCCGGAAAGGCTTTCTTAATTAAACAGGCAACAACTGCGGAATCTACACCCCCGGAAATTCCAACCACAAGCCCCTTTGCCCCGCAATTATTTACTTGTTCCCTAAGCCATAATACAACCTCATTAATTCTGATGTTTATATTTTGTTTCATAAAAACATTCCCTTCCTTTTTAAAATCTGATGCTTAACATAATTTTGATTAATTTGGACAAAATTATATTATATAAGGGCGAATAACCTTGATTGTCCGAGGATGAATAGTATTGTCCATCTTGCAGAGTAGATAATATGCGCGGCACATATATGCAAAATGGATATATAACATGCCTATACACGTACACATTAAATATCGGAGGAAACAAGATGCCTAAATTTACATATTGGATTAAAATCATTTTAATCGGCTTTATATCAGGTATCATCAATGGATTATTTGGTGGCGGCGGCGGTACAATTCTAGTTTTAGCGCTCACATTTATCTTAGGGATCAGTCAACATAAAGCCCAGGCTACAGCTATATCTATAATTCTTCCTCTTTCTTTAATGAGCAGCTATATTTATTATAAAAACGGTTTTACTGCAATAAATATTACGCTGCAGGTAGCTCTTGGAGGAATTATTGGAAGTTACATTGGGTCCAATGTTTTAAATAAAATTCCGGCGGATCACCTCAGGAAGATATTCGGCTTTTTTATGATTATTGCTGCTATAAGGATGATACTTTAATGATATTTTTCTTACTGGGCTTAGCGACCGGCATAATAGGCGGCATGGGAATTGGCGGCGGCACCATTTTAATCCCCGGTCTAATATTAATAACAGACCTGCAACAGCAAACCATTCAGAGCATCAATTTAATTTCATTTATTCCCATTGCAATTGTTGCATTGATTACCCACTACCGAAATAAAAAAATATTACTAAAACTCAGCTATCCCCTTATTTTTTTCGGGCTTTTCGGTACTTTTACAGGTTCAAAAATAGCCCTAATTATCTCATCAAAATTGCTTAGAAAGCTATTTGGAGCGTTTTTGCTGATTATGGGGACCTATGAATTTTGTTTTAAGACAAAAAGAAGAAATAAATAGACCTATCGGCAACTTGTAATCCCAATATATTTATTCATACAAATGGAAATTGGGCAATCACATATATCCCGGATAACATAGTTTTAATTTTAGAAAAGGTTCAAATTTACCCAATCCGGGTCTTGTTTATGTAATACTTATTTTCCCATCTATCTCGGTTAAATATTCTTCCCCCACAAAATTCAAATTACATCTTCCGCTTGTCCATTCCGTAATCTGGCTTTTAAAACGATTAGAAAAAGTCGCTTCTACATATACATAAAAATGAACCGCATCATCATATTTTGTTTCCTTTATTAAATATCCATTCTGTAAAATTTCATTTTGAACTTTCCCCGATATAGTGTAATCTACCGTTGCAATAATAAGTTTATGTAATTTTTTAGTTATTATTTTGGCTGCCTGCAGGGCAATCTTAGCCCCCCTTGTATATGCCCTCGCCAAGCCGCCCGTCCCAAGCTTAATTCCACCAAAATATCTTGTTACAACTATTACAACATTTCTTAAATCCTCCCTCTTGATCACTTCCAACACCGGAACCCCTGCTGTTCCGGAAGGTTCCCTGTCGTCACTATACCGCTGTATTTCATTGTTTTCGCCAACTATATAAGCGGGAACATTATGCGTAGCATTCCAATGCTCGGTTTTTATTTTTTCTATAAAAGCAATGGCTTCTTCTTCATTCTCTACGGGAGTTGCATGTCCTATAAATTTTGATTTCTCAATGATAATTTCATCTTTACCATATGATAATAAAGTTTTATATTTTTTTAGCATGCACTATCAATCCCTTTTTATATTATAATTAATTTATTATAACAACAACCCGGATATCTGATAAAGGATTTAGCAAACACAACGAGTTGGCTAATATATTATATCATATAATAATACACAGTAAAAAGAAGCGATTAATGGCCTGCTTCTTTTTACTGTGTTCCACTTATATGAACAGATTTAACACCTTCTATATTACTGCTTCCGTTGCCTTTATTGCTGTTACGGCCTTACGTCTCATCATTTTCTTGTATTTTGTGTAAGATAAATTAACTAAGGACTTATCCTGGCTATAGGTAATCATTTCTAGAGCCTTGTCTATGGTATAAAATCCACCCTCTTTAAATCCTAACTGTTTGTTTACTTCAAATTTTTTTGTTTTTGCATTCATGATATACCATGTGATTTGATTACATACAGGCTGTTTTCTGGTGACAGAATAAAATTCGTAACTAGTTTCTCCCGCAGTCGAAAGAATTTCAGCATCAATATCGGCCTCAATCTTAACCCGTTCCAATGCCACGTCCCTCGAGAGACTCTCGTTACGAATCATACCTTTTGGTAAAACCCACTCATTTTTTTCGTTTTTCAGAATAAACACTTTATTTGCATAAAACACAACTCCACCTGCACAATTTCTAAAAAGCATAGGACTAATCCTCCTTCTTTTTATCTTATATCTATAATATATTAAATACTACAATTTTACAACAGCTTTTCAGAATCTTGCCGGTACCAATTTGATGTAGGTAAAACAAATAAGGCATACCTCTTATACCCGGTTCGAACAAGGTAAAATGTCCCAAATCACAGATTGCATAACCACCTGAAAATATCACATACAATTATTTTATTCAACAACATCTGATTGAAAGGGTTCATATTTATGATAATATGTTTTTTCAACTTTTGCCTTTACCTTAAACCCCTCTTCAGCATATTCAGATTTAATAACTATACCATCATCATGTAAACTTGATATAAGACTGCCTTTATCGTAAGGAATCAATAAATTAATTTCGATAATTTGCGGGCCTATCTGCTTCCTTATATATCGTATTAACAGATTTAAATTCTCATTTGTTTTTGCGGAGATTGCTAATGAAATTTCATCTTTAGGAATTAATGTTATATCTGATATTTTATCAATCTTGTTATAAACATTTATTATATTTTTACTTTCAACATCCAATTCACGCAATACATTGAGTGTGGTTTCTTTTTGCAGATTATATTCCTCATTTGAGGCGTCTATAACATGTATAAGTAAATCCGCATATTTCACTTCCTCCAGGGTCGCCTTAAAAGCATCTATTAAGGTATGGGGGAGCTTGCTCACAAAACCTACAGTATCTATCAATATAAATTCTAATTTATCCGGGAAAGATAATTTGCGCAAAGATGTATCTAATGTAGCAAATAACATATCTTTAACATAGACTTCCCTGGTACTGCCGTATTGTTCGCTCATTTTTAACAATGAATTCAATAATGTAGATTTCCCCGCATTTGTATAACCCACAAGAGCAACAATGGGGAGCTCTGATTTAATTCTTCTTCCCCTTTGAATCTCCCTAGTCTTTCTTACTTCCTCCAATTCCTGCTGTATATCATCAATTCTCTTTAATATATGCCTGCGATCGGTTTCCAGTTTTTTCTCACCCGGCCCCCTGGTACCTATCCCTGCCCCCAATTGTGATAATTGTTTACCTAATCCTATAAGCCTCGGTAATCTGTATTTTAATTGAGCTAACTCCACCTGGAGTTTGCCCTCTTTTGTACTGGCCCTCCGGGCAAAAATATCTAAAATAAGGATAGTACGATCAATTACATCGACTCCTAAAACATTTTCCAGATTTCTTACCTGAGAACCGGACAATTCATCATTAAATATAATCATGCCGACATCCAAAGCCTCACATAACTGTTTAATTTCATCCACTTTTCCTTTTCCTATATAATAGGTAACATCTACAAAAGGCCTGTTTTGAATTGCCGTAGCTAAAACCTCGGCACCTGCAGCCTTGGCTAACTCATTCAATTCATCCATAGAGGCCTCTATGTCAATATTCTCTCTTTTTCCGGTGTTGTTCAATCCCACTAATATTACCCTTTGTTTTTCTTCCTGCATAATTTAAATCTCTCTCCTTTTGTATAGAATAATCTATCAAATCATAAATCCCATTAAAATTTATAAGTATAGTTTAGTTTTATCCTATTATAAATTAATAATCTGCTTTTCCGATTGCTCTTATTCTATAATAATAACAGACTACATATGTACACTCAACCGGATACCTGCTTAATTTGGAGTAATAAATGGCACATAGATATAATTTTCCGGAATTTTGCCCACAATAATTGTTTCTGCTACCGGAAAATATGTTGTTATGTGCATATTACTTGAATTAAAGGGTACTATCACTTTTGCTTCCGTATTAATAACTAAATATACCCTATGTCTTGTCTGGTTTATACCGGCATGTTCAAACTCCGTCCCAAAATTTACATCGACCATGCCCATCGGTGTTATGGTTAACCTTATCTTAGGCCCGCAATGCGCAAAAAATTGGCTACCTAAAATATTACCCAAAGGTATCCGCTCGGTAGAACTTTCAGTATGTTTAAAATAATCTTGAATGGTCAACGCGACATCCGCTGCTATTTTATTCATTAAAAACGTATCTGCTTGCATCATAACTATATTTCCTTCGGAATCTTCTTTTATAGAAATTAAATCTTGATACCTCATATCTTGTTTTAATACTATACGTATAGATTCATTGATAGTTCTTGTAATCATTTCTTGTGACCTTAATTCCCCGAGGGCCAGTACCAAAGGCACCACTTTTCTATCCAGGTATATAAAATAACTACCTAAAACTAAAACAATTATAACTATAATCAATATAATTCTAAATTTTATATAACCCTTTTTTTTGACTTTAACGATACCCAAGTATATCACCCTCTTTATTATTATATAGTGCCGTATATATG
>DASRMO010000237.1:0-4320 GCA_035647895.1 Clostridia bacterium | reverse complement strand
ATCCATAATGTTGGAAGCATACAATGATTTTTCTCAATTTGAAGATGTCGATTTAAATATAGACATATATGAAGAATTTCATAAAATACAGGAAGAATCCGTCCACGGTAAACTACTGACAAATATATTTGCGGGAGGCACCGAAAATACAGAGAGGGCATTTTTAACAGGGTACCACTCCCAGCCGAAATATTTCGGTAAAACAAATTCTTTTGTATGGTATTTAAAGGAACAAGGCTACAGAACAGAAGCCATGCACCCCTTCACAGGATCTTTTTATAATCGCCGAAATATAAATGAATATTTGGGGTTTGACAAGTTCGACCATTTTGACAATAAATATAATCAGTTCCAAGACTGGCACCCTATAATGGACATGGATTTTTTCGATTTCATAATAGAAGGGTTTGAAAACAGTAAAAAAGATAATATGCCCTATTTTAATTTCTCAGTGACTTACCAAAATCACGGGCCGTATTCCGATGAAAAACATTCGGATACACAATATCTGGTCAAAAAAGATAATTATGATGATTCGAATTACAATATAATGAACAATTACATGGCAGGAATATATGAAACCGACGCGGCTTTCAAAAAATTATTCGATTATTTCAGAGATGAAGAGGAACCCGTGCTTATAGTGATATTCGGGGATCACAACCCCTGGCTAGGAACAGGCAACAGTGTATATGAGATGCTGGATATCAATTTAAATCTGGAAGATATAGAAGGATTTAAAAATTATTATCAGACCCCATATATAATCTGGGGAAATAATGGAACCAAAGAAGCTCTTGGTAAGGATCTAACAGGAGAGTCAAGAACCGTAGGCCCTAATTTTCTCATGTCCGAGATATTCGAACATCTGGATTGGAAAGGGGATGAATATATGCAGTATATCACAGGCATGAAGGAAAAATTTGATGTAAACCATATGCTATATTTTAAGGAAAACGGAGAATTTACCTCCGAATTATCTGAAGAGAGCAAAAAGGTATGGCAGGAATTCAAAAATATCGAATATTACTACAGCAATAACTTTGAAAGATAGGCCGTTTAAATTAAATTGTATTTGTAAACTACTGTATAAAGTCCTATAATATAGTTAGATTAAGAAAATTCGGTTATTGTATTATAACTTAATAATGAGGGGGAAATTTTATGGAAAAAAATATAAACATCGATTGGGAAAATCTTTCATTTAAATATATAAAAACAGATTTGAGGTATGTATCTAAATGGGCGGACGGGAAATGGGATGAAGGTAAATTAGTGGAGGATAACACATTGACTATCAGCGAAGGATCCCCCGCTCTTCACTATGGACAACAATGTTTTGAAGGAATGAAAGCATATAGACGAAAAGACGGTATAATTCAACTTTTCAGACCGGACCGAAATGCCAAAAGATTGAACGACAGTTGCAGGCGCATTTTAATGCCGGAAATACCCGAAGAAAAATTTATTGATGCCTGTATTCAATTGGTTAAGGCTAACGAAGCCTATGTCCCGCCATATGGAACCGGCGGCACCTTATATATTCGTCCCTTAGTTATAGGTGTGGGGGATAATATAGGTGTGAAACCGGCCTCGGAATATATATTCAGCATTTTCTGCTTACCGGTGGGCGCTTATTTTAAGGGTGACCTAGCTCCCGTTAATTTTATCGTAACGGAATATGACAGGGCTGCCCCCTACGGCACAGGTGCAATCAAGGTGGGCGGCAACTATGCGGCAAGCCTTTTGCCCAACAGGATAGCGGTTGAAAAAGGCTTTGCGGATTGTATTTATTTAGACCCTGCGACTCATACAAAAATTGAAGAGGTGGGTGCGGCTAACTTCTTCGGTATAACACGGGACAATAAGTTTGTGACACCGAAATCACCTTCTATATTGCCCAGTATCACTAAATACTCATTGATGCATGTGGCTAAGGAATATCTGGGTTTAGAAGTAGAAGAAAGAGATGTGTTTATAGATAATTTAGACGAATTTAAGGAAGCCGGAGCGTGCGGCACCGCTGCGGTCATAACCCCAATCGGAGGCATAGAACATAATGGAAAGCTTCATGTATTCCATAGCGAAACCGAAGTAGGCCCCATCACGAAACAGCTGTATGATATACTCTGCGGAATCCAGTTCGGCGATGTCAAAGCCCCGGAAGGATGGATAGTAGAAATATAAAAATATTGTGCTTAAAAGAAAATTGACGTGCCGAATAGATTTAACAAATGACCATGAAAATTAGAGAACTTCTGTCCGTCCCGGAGCGACAAAACCGGGATATCATTGCTATGAAAGCCTTATGTCTTTGTCGTCCTGAGACGAACAGGATAAGTTCAGCCCACGAGGGATCTATGCCTAAAAATAACATTTCATTTATCGTGGTGGGGATAACAATGTAAACCTTGGGTATTAACAAAGGTTTTTTTAATTGTTATAAACCTATCATACGTTTAAAATCCCTAAGAGAGGTATACGGAAAGATAGGATATCGATTTAACTCCAGCAGGGGATCCCCCGGTTTTACCCTGCCCGCTTTGACAGTAAAGGCCATTCTATAGCCCAGTTCTTCCAATACTTTCAATGTCTCTTCGTTATAATGCCCGTAGGGATAAGCCAAATAAGCCGTATCCAGTATTCTCATGCTCGTCTCTAAATCCTGCCTTATTTCATCTAACGGCTCAGTAATGAGATAACCCTGCCCGTTTTCATCCAATTTATGCAAATCATGTGTATGTGAGGCATATTCAAATACATCCCTGCTATTTTCTATCTCAGTCCAGCTCAAATATTGCAGCTCGTTAGCATCGAAATATACTACCTCATCGGTATTCCAACCCGAAATAAGAAAAATCGCCGCCTTAAAACCGTATTTTTTCAGAATAGGATATGCATATTCGCAATTACTCTTATACCCGTCATCAAAAGTGATGAGCACGCTTCGTTTAGGCAGATTAATTTCTCCCCTGACAAATTTCTCTAATTCATCCAATCCTACAGTATAATATCCCTTTTTATGCAAGAGGGCCATATGCTTCCGAAAGGTTTCCACAGGTAAAACCGCACTATTACCTTCATAAGGGTTTTCCTCTTCTTCTAAAAGATGGTGATACATTAAAACAGGAATATCTTTTGCCCATTTTCCGGATCCCGATAGATATTTTTTACAGATAAAAAACAACGCTGTACACAGTACAAGACCGATAATTATTAATTTCAATACTATTTTTCTGTCCCTTTTCATTTCGTCCCCCTATATGCATTCCTGCTTCATCAAAACACATAAAGCAATTATTCTCGACAATTAATTATAACACATTACAATAAAACGAGCCACGGGGAGTCGCTCTGAGAACCACGGGGTCAGGTTCACCGGTTCTTTTTCAGGTGGAACCAAAAGAACCACGGGGTCGGGCCCGTGATTAAAACAAATGGCTGACTCTGTGGCTCAAATGACGATTATATTTTTTGGTCGTTTCTTTGAAACGTTTCCCCTCGTATTCATATAAGTAAACATCTCTTTGTTTTTTCAGTTAACAACATAGGCGAGATTTTTATCTGTCTTTTTGTCCTGTTCGGTCTGTCTTTCAAATAATATTTTAAATACCGTATATCCATTATCAAAAAAAAGTCTTATTATCCCGCCATAATAATTGACTATCCTCCTAACATTATATAGGCCATAACCCCTATCTTTTCCACTTTTAGTTGAAAAGCCCCTCCTGAAAACTTTATCCATATCACTCTGTTGAATTGTTTTTCCCGTATTTCTTATCTCTATCATTTTAAATCCGTTTTCTATCCCAAGTGTCAAAATAACTTCAGGGTTATCATCACTGTCTTCGGCGGCTTCAATAGCATTGTCCAGTAAATTGCCCAACAACTCCACAAGTTCGTATTTCTCAATCGGATACTCGGGTACTTCTCCTTTAAACTCAACCTTAAAACAAATATTCTTTTTCTGCGCCAAGACTTTTTTACTATATATAATTGCTCCTAATATCTGATCTTTAATATTTAACAACTCATCGGTAGGTTTTATACTGTCAACTAATTTTTCTATATACCCTTTAATTTTATCTCTTACTTGCCCGTCATTTTCAGCCTGCACTATTATATAAATTACATTTAAATGATTTTTAAAATCATGCTGTTTTTGCTTCATTTCATGCATCATGTTTTTTAGAAAGGACGTATATCTTTCATGGATATCAATAATTTTTTGTTGCTGTCTAATTCGTACGGATTGATATAGAAAATATACATTTAATGTTTCCCAAACAACAATTACTGCCAATATATATAGTATATATT
>DASRMO010000236.1:0-4998 GCA_035647895.1 Clostridia bacterium | reverse complement strand
CAACAGATGTTTTACAGATAGACGATTTAAATATTTAACAAAAAATATATATCTTACCTGGAAAGGCTGATTGATATGGCTTTATGGGGAATTTTTATCAGTGCCTTCCTAATAGGTTTTTCGGGTGCGATGATGCCCGGGCCCATGTTGGGAGTTGCAATTGACGGAAGCCTCAAAAAAGGATGGATAGCAGGCCCCATGATAGTATTGGGACATGGAGCCTTGGAACTTGTATTGATCATAGTTATGGCCTTGGGACTCAGGGACTTTTTTTCTAATCCGATGATCGCAGGCTCTATAGGCCTATTTGGGGGAGCCTTTCTTGCATGGATGGGATATGGAATGATACGATCCGGTATAAAAAAAACAGTCTCCCTTACAGATCAAAAAGGGAGCAAAAAAACAGGAATGCAAAACCTTATACTGTCGGGAACTATTGTGAGCGCTATCAACCCTTATTTTATTATCTGGTGGTCATCGGTGGGAATGGAATCCATACGCCAATCCTATGCCCTCGGGTTAATCGGGATTTCATTCTTCTTTATGGGGCATATTTTATCAGACCTTACATGGTATACAATAGTATCCACGGGATTTTCCAAAAGTAAAAAGATACTCAATGATACTATATATCGCCGGATTATTCTGCTATTAGGCATATTTATTATGGTATTTTCAATCTATTTTATAAACAGCGGTTGGAAGATGCTTAGGGCCTCTTAATTTCTTTACCACGCGTATCATATTTTTTCCTTTTGGCCTTAATCTCTTCCATTTCTATCCTGTATATATTTGTTCTCTTCAGCCCTGCCCCTATTGCCATGTCAAAATAGTCCATTTTTGTTGGAGTATGTTTTTCGCATATGAGTCTCATTGCTCTGATTTTTTCTTGCTCATCCTCTACTAATTCTACCCTGCCTTTTACAACTGCAGATTCATATTCTGTTGTAAAGACCTTACTGATGAGTAATGCTGCCTTAGACCTGTCTTCCGCTATTTCCCTTAATTCCTCCTCAGTATAGTTTTCCGGAATTCTGATTTCTCCAACAAAAACCACACTGACATTTGGATTTTTTACGAGGGTTTTTACCTTCCTGCCGTCCATTGCCGAATGAAAATACAAATACTCCCCATCTCTCACAATAGAAAGAGGCAGCCCATAAGGTTCATCACCTTCGGCGATCATGGAAAGAACACCGTACTTGGATTTATCTATAACCTCAATACCGAATTCCCTGTCCATTTCCCTATCTTTTCGTCTCATAATTTTCACCTGCCCCGAATAATTTATCTGCTAAAATATATCGCTTATATTTAACCTCCAAATTCCCAAATGCACCCGATTTTACCGTCTCATCTCCGGTAAAAGCCCCTCCGTTGTTTCGTATTAACTGTTAAGCATCAATGCTAATTCCCCTTGTTCAACCGTAACCGTAATAGTATCCTTGTCTTTTACATCTCCTTTAATAATGAGCCTTCCTATCCCGGTTTCAACTTCTTTTTGTAAAAACCTTTTGACAGGCCTAGCCCCATATTGGGTTGAATATGCTTTGTTTAAAACCAATTCCTTTGCTTCATCGGTAAAATTGATATCTATCTGCCTATCCTCAAGCCTTGATTTAATTTCATCTATCTGCAGATCAATTATTTTAAATATTTCATCTCTTTGCAGCGGTTTAAACATCACTATTTCATCTATCCGGTTTAAAAATTCCGGTTTAAATGTCATTCTCATCTCTGCCAATACCCTTTCCTTTACACTTTCATCTATGGTTCCGTCCGGCCTTACCCCTTCCAACAGATATGAAGAGCCTATATTTGATGTCATAATAATCACAGTGTTTTTAAAATCCACCGTTCTCCCTTGATTATCCGTGAGCCTGCCATCATCCAGAATCTGTAATAATATATTGAATACATCGGGGTAGGCCTTTTCAATTTCATCGAATAATATAACCGAATAAGGTTTTCGCCTCACAGCCTCGGTCAATTGTCCTCCCTCATCATAACCCACATATCCCGGCGGAGCGCCTATCAACCTTGAAACCGCATGTCTTTCCATATATTCGCTCATATCTATCCTTACCATATTTCTTTCATCATCAAACAAGGCAGATGTCAGTGCTTTTGAGAGTTCTGTTTTCCCTACTCCCGTAGGGCCTAAAAATATAAAGCTTCCCACCGGCCTATTGGGTTGCTTCATGCCGGCACGTGCTCTTATAACCGCATCCACTACAGCATCCACAGCCTCATCCTGCCCTATGACCCTTTGATGGAGTATCTCACCCAGTTTTAAAAGTTTTTCCCTCTCAGTTGACACGAGTTTTGTTACCGGTATCCCCGTCCATTTTGCTACAACCTCGGCTATCTCCTCTTCCGTAACCTCTTCTTTGAGCATCTTATCGTCTTCTTCTTTGGCATATGCCTCTTCAAGGCTTTTTTCCAAATCAACTATAGTGCCATATTTAAGTTTGGATAATTTCTCCAAATCATAGTTGCGCTCTGCTTCTTCAATCTGCCTTTTAACCTTATCAATTTCTTCCTTTATATTTTTTATCTTTATAATGTTTTTCTTCTCATCTTCCCACTTGATCTTTAAAACATCATATTTTTCCTTCAGGTCGGCTAATTCTTTTTCTAATTTTTTCAACCTCAGTTTTGATGCTTCATCCGTTTCTTTTTTTAACGCCGCCCTTTCTATCTCCAACTGCAAAATTTTTCTCCTGATTTCATCTATCTCTACGGGCATGCTGTCTATCTCCGTCCTTATCATAGCGGAAGCCTCATCCATCAGATCTATCGCCTTATCAGGTAAAAATCTGTCGCTTATATATCTATCGGAAAGAGTTGCCGCGGCTATCACCGCACCGTCCGAAATTCTGATTCCATGATGTATTTCATATCTCTCCTTTAACCCCCTCAGGATGGATATAGTATCTTCAACGCTGGGTTCGGCGACTAATACTTTTTGAAATCTTCTCTCTAATGCGGCATCTTTTTCAATATATTTCCTATATTCATCCAGGGTGGTTGCACCTATTGTCTGAATTTCCCCCTTTGCAAGCATCGGCTTTAAAAGATTTGAGGCATCCATAGAGCCTTCCGCTCTGCCGGCACCGACTATATTGTGAAGCTCATCTATAAACATTATTATTCTGCCTTCGGATTTTTCAACCTCGGATAATACCGCTTTTAATCTTTCTTCAAATTCCCCCCTGTATTTCGCCCCGGCTACCAGCGATCCCATATCCAAAGCAAATATACTTTTATCCTTTAGGCCTTCGGGAACATCTCCATTAACAATCCTCTGGGCTAACCCCTCGGCTATGGCTGTTTTACCCACTCCCGGCTCCCCTATTAATACAGGGTTATTTTTAGTCCTGCGGGACAATATTCTTATAACATTTCTGATCTCGCCGTCCCTTCCTATTACCGGATCGATTTTGCCCCTCTTAGCTTCTTCCACCAGATCTTTTCCGTATCTATTGAGGGCCTCATAGGTCCCCTCAGGATTATCAGATGTGATACTCTGACTTCCCCTGACCTTCATAAGGGTTTCTAAAAATCTCTGCTGATTTATATTATATTTTTTGAATATTTTTTCCGAAATTGTTCCTTTTTCCTTGAGCAGTGCTATATAGATATGCTCAACTCCTACATATTCATCTCCAAATCTCTTCGCTTCTTCTTCCGCTGAAATAAGTATTTTGGTATAACCGCGGCTCGAATAGAGAGGGCCTCCGCCGCCTGTTTGTTTAGGAAGTTTATCTATCTCTCTTTCGATATCATTTTTAATAAGCGGAGCGTTTATCCCCATATATGATATCACTCTGGGTATCAGCCCATCCTGTTGATTTATCAAACCATAATGAATATGGATTTCTTCCAATTGAGGGTTTCCGTTTTTTGTAGCTATATTTTGTGATTCCTGTATCGCCTCTAAACTTTTCTGTGTAAACTTGTTTAAATCCATACTCCCTCATCCTCTCTTATTTAAATTGTATAATATATGAGCATCGAAACAAAGTATCATTTGTTCCGCTGCCCGTTTTATCTATAATCAAAAAACCCATTAAACGAAAATACAGCATTTACAAATGTCAACCCCCTCAAAAATTACATTTCCGAAGGGGTTTCAAGCTTTCTACCAAATATCCATATGAAATTAATTACTCCATTAGCCAATATCAATTTTTCTGCTATCCTGGCCGCCGTCTTTTTTAGGTAAATCTAAAACCAGCATTCCGTTTTTATAATCCGCTTTAATATCCTCTGTCTTAATATTTGATACATCGAAACTTCTCGCAAAAGAACCATATCTTCTCTCTTTGCGGATGTAATTATCCTTGCTTTCTTCTTTGGATTCGCTGTGTTCGGCAGTGATAGTCAATCTGTTGTCATCAACATTGATATTGATATCCTTTTTATCAAAGCCCGGCAGCTCTGCCTCCAATACAAATTTATCTCCTTTGTCCACTATATCGGCTTTAAAATCAGGCATCTCAAACCCAAAGTTTTGCATGAAATTTTTCTCCATCCTGTCAAAGAGTGACAGCATATCATCTTTGCCTCTTCTAAAAGGTATCAGATCAAACATTTAAATCCCTCCTAAATTAATTATATTTATTTTAGCCTTAATTTTTAATTATGGCTTTTTATCAATTTTATTTGAAGATAAGGGGGATAGCAGACTGTGTAATAATTGTCATTCTGAGCACAGCGAAAAATTTCAAATGGCTTAAAATACAAACCTTCGCATTTGCTCAGATGACAAAAAGTAAGAAAAGTGCTTTTCACACAGTCTGCAAATCTTTCTAGTTTTTTTCATTATAAAATAAATCTGTTTAAAACCGATGAGAACCATCCCTGCCGGCCTGCTATAAAACATCCAGTCTATATTGCCCCCAAAATCCTACATCATTATTATACCCAAATTTTAGGTGTACAATCATAAAATTTTTGATTTTAACTCAGCTGCCTGATATAAAACAATATATC
>DASRMO010000235.1:0-2095 GCA_035647895.1 Clostridia bacterium | reverse complement strand
TCAATTTCCCTGGATTTATCTTCTTTGATATGAATAATTATATCATTTATAGCATCCTCTATAGTTTGAAAATAGGGTCTAGTTTTGCCTAAAAGTTCCCTTGCTTTTCGCATTTTTACAGAAGCAACCAGTTCCATAGCCCTTGTAATTTGTTTTATATTACTGATACTCCTGATATGCCTTTTTATATCTCGTATTCCTGCTCCAGCCAAACCTTTTCACCTCCTGAAAGTCAGCATCCATTACTATTTTTTGAAAGGCCTTTATTCAAATTTTATCCTCTGTCTTCTTTAAATTCTTTTTTGAACCTTTCAATAGCCTCTCTTAATTTAGGTTCTATTTCCTTGCCAATATCACCGGTACTAGCAATAGATTCTACTATTTCAGGATATTCCATATCCATAAATTTTAAAAACTCAGTTTCAAAATCTGCTATTAATTCTATATCTACATCCGCTAAATATTTATTAATTACGGCAAAAATTATAATTATTTGTTTTTCAACAGCCATAGGTACATGCTGCCCTTGTTTCAATATTTCTACAACTCTTTCTCCTTGTGATAAACGTTCTTGAGTTTCTTTATCCAATTCTGAACCGAATTGGGCAAAGGCTTCAAGCTCCCTATATTGTGCAAGTTCCAGCCTTATTCTTCCTGCTACCCGTTTCATCGCCTTGACTTGAGCATCTCCCCCCACCCTGGATACTGAGATACCCGGATTTACGGCGGGTCTAATTCCGGAATAAAAGAGTTCGGATTCTAAGAAAATTTGTCCATCTGTAATAGATATAACATTTGTCGGAATATAGGCGGAAACGTCTCCCGCTTGGGTTTCTATAATAGGCAAGGCCGTCAAAGAACCTCCACCCCTTGTATCATTCAGTTTTGCGGCTCTCTCCAACAATCTACTATGCAAGTAGAATACGTCTCCGGGATACGCTTCCCTGCCCGGTGGCCTTCTTAATAGTAAGGACATGGCACGATAAGCAACGGCATGTTTGGAAAGATCGTCATATATAATCAAAACATGCTGCCCATTTTCCATAAATTCCTCACCCATTGCACAACCTGCATATGGAGCCAAATATTGTAATGGTGCCAATTCACTGGCAGTAGCCGATACTATAATCGTATAATCCATGGCGCCATATCTTTCTAAAACATCCTGTATCTGTACAACTGTCGATTTTTTCTGTCCTATGGCAACATATATACAGATTACATCCGTATCTTTTTGATTGATTATTGCATCTACAGCAATTGTTGTTTTGCCTGTTTGTCTGTCTCCAATTATAAGCTCCCTTTGCCCCCTACCAATTGGGGTCATAGAGTCTATGGCCTTTATCCCTGTTTGTAATGGTTGAAAAACAGGCTCTCTTGCAATAATTCCGGGCGCGATTTTTTCCACCTCACGGAATTTATCACTTTCAATAGGTCCCTTGCCGTCTATGGGCTGCCCCAAAGAATTGACAACACGGCCTAATAATGCATCCCCCACAGGTACTTCCACAATTCTTTTAGTACGTTTGACTATATCACCCTCGCGAATAGTTTCATCGGAACCCAAAAGAACACAACCAATATTATCCTCCTCCAGGTTTAAAGCCATTCCAAATATTTCACCCGGAAATTCCAAAAGTTCCCCGGCCATACAATTTTCAAGTCCATGGATTCTGGCGATACCATCCCCTACTTGTATAACAGTACCGATTTCTTTAACTTCTAATTTATCTTCATATTTTTTAATTTGCTCTTTAATAATTGAGCTAATTTCCTCAGGCCTGAAATTCATTCATATCACCCCTGTTCCTATACTAATATTTGACTTGCGACATTTGCATTTGCATTTGTTCAAGCCGTTTTTTTATTGTTCCGTCTATTACTTTATCTCCTGCCTTTACAATCACTCCTCCAATAACTCCGGTATCAATTTTATTTTTCAATTGTACGCTTTTCCCCGAATATTTTGAAAGAATTTCTTGTAATTTAATTAACATTTCATTATTTAGAGGTACAGCGGTGATAGCCACAGCCTCCATTATATTTTTAGCATCATTTACTAGTGCTATATATTCTTTAACGATTGATTCAATAT
>DASRMO010000234.1:0-7488 GCA_035647895.1 Clostridia bacterium | reverse complement strand
TCTATCAATTTTATAATATTTAAAATAATTACTAATATAAAAAGTAACATAAGGATATAAAAAGATTCGAACGTGAAATTCATCAATGTCAATATAACAACCGTTCCTATATACCCCACTGTTTTCATAGGTGTAAATTTGCCCTTGCACGCATTGTAGAACTCCCACAGGGCAACGAAGGATATCAATAAAATCGCAATAAACAGCGGTATCCCTCCGATAATAACTACAGCTAATAAAAATGGTAATCCGATAATTGCAGAAATAGTTCTTTTAAGCACTTAATCACCCCTCGTATATACCACCAAATCTTCTTTGACGATTTTGATAATCCGATATAGCCTCAAGCAAATGCTCCCCCTTAAAATCCGGCCAATATATGCCTGTAAACCAAAATTCCGAGTATGCACATTGCCATAATAAAAAATTGCTCAGCCTGATCTCCCCACTGGTCCTTATCAATAATTCGGGGTCGGGTATATCTGCGGTATAAAGCAAAGAGCCCACTAAAGCTTCATCTATTTCATCTATATCTATTTCATTATTTTCAATTTTTTTGCCGATTTCCTTTATGGCACCCAGTATCTCCCCACGTCCGCCGTAATTTAAAGCTATATTGACACAGAGCCCATTATTAAACTTTGTTTTAGCCACAGCTTTATCTATTTCTACAATTACTTCATCCGGTAGCTGTGCTATATTTCCTATTGTTCGAATTTTCACATTATTGTGATGTAATTCTGCTATTTCTTTTCTTAAATATTCAATCAGGAGATTCATCAATATAGATATCTCCGAATCGGGCCTCTTCCAATTCTCCGTTGAAAAAGCATATAATGTTAAATATTTTATTCCGATGTTAGAAGCAGTTTTTATCACATCCCGCAATGCTTCCACGCCTGCTCTATGCCCCATGCTTCTCGGCAGCATACGCTGCCGGGCCCATCTGCCGTTCCCATCCATTATGATTGCTATATGTTTAGGTATGGAATTAATATCAATATTAGAAGGTACTTCGATTTTTTCGGAATTATTCCATAAACCTTTAACCATCATTCTCACCTCAATCATTTTTAAACCCCCATACGGGGGCTTAAAAATATGCTATTACTAATTGTAATATATTACCTTTATATATTTTCTGTCTTATCACTCTTGCTTCATCGGTCTTTATGTTTTTTTTGCCAAAAGTTTCTTGTATTACGATTTCAAAATCATGTTTATTCAGTATATGTAAAGCCCTTTCAAGTTTATACCCGACAACATCCGGCATTTTATACCTCCATAATATCTTCCTCTTTCTGTTTGGTCATGTCGTCTATAATGCCTACGAACTTATCTGTTATCTTTTGTACTTCGTCAAGTGCAACCCTCAGTTGATCCTCGGTGAGCTCGCTGTTCTTTTCCATCTTCTTTAACCTGTCATTTGCAGCTCGCCTTTCGTTTCTTATAACTACCTTGCCTTCCTCCGCCGTCTTTCTGACTATTTTTGTGAGGTCCTTTCTTCTCTCCTCTGTCAATTGCGGAATGACAATTCTAATAATTTTTCCATCGTTAGACGGATTGACACCTAAATCAGATTTTAAAATTGCCTTTTCTATATCATTTGTTACCGATTGATCGTAGGATTGGATTGAAATGAGCCTCGGTTCCGGGGCTGTTACGGATGCTATTTGTTTGATCGGGGTAGGGGTTCCATAATAATCGACAGTAATTCTATCTAACATTGCAGGATTTGCACGCCCTGCCCTGATACTTGCAAAATCTCCTTTAAGCGAATCGATTGCCTTGTTCATACTTTTCTCTAAATCTGTATATGCTTCTAATTTCATACTATCTCCTCCTTGCTATAATATAAATATTTATTATACAGATGTCCAACTCCTACATTTAATAAGCAACAAAATCATGCTCAATTACAGTTTTGATCGCAAACAATCCCTGTTATTAAACTTAAATGTATTTTCATTAAATATTTAAATCGTTTGTCTATATTAACTATGGATATATGTCCCTATTTGTTCTCCACATATAACCTTTTTAATATTTTCAGCATTATCTAAATCAAAAACTTTGATCGGTATCGCATTATCCATGCATAAGGATGTTGCAGTCGAATCCAGCACTTTTAATCCTCTTTGTAAAATATCGATGTAGGTCAATTGTTCAAACCTTATGGCAGATTTGTCAACGGACGGATCTGCAGAATATACTCCATCAACTTTTTTAGCCAACAGTATCACTTCCGCCTCAATTTCGGCTGCCCGCAATGCCGCAGCCGTATCGGTAGTAAAATAAGGGTTCCCCGTACCGGCAGCAAATATGACTACACGATTTTTTTCCAGGTGCCTGATAGCCCTCCGTCTGATATACGGTTCAGCTATTTGCCGCATTTCTATCGCACTTTGGACTCTTGTTACAGCACCTGAATTTTCTAGAGCATCCTGCAAGGCTAAAGCATTTATAACCGTTGCCATCATTCCCATATAATCTGCAGTAGTCCTGTCCATGCCTTCCCCGGTTCTGCCTCTCCAATAATTACCGCCACCGACTACTATGGCTACCTGAACTCCCATACCTATAATATCTTTAATTTGAGAAGCAATATTATTAAGTATATTAAAATCTAAACCAAATCCCTTCTCTCCCGCCAGGGCTTCCCCACTCAATTTTAATAATACCCTTTTATATTGGGGTTGCATTATTCAAACCTCCCCTGTTAATATTAATATTCTCTAACCGATATAAAAAACCTCTATTTGATATGAAAAAATAGTTTAAAAGAGAACACTGCAGTGTTCTCTTTAGGATACCGAGCAATTAACTATCACCCATCTGTTTGGCAACTTCTTCTGCAAAATTTTCTTCTTTTTTTTCGATACCTTCCCCCACCTCATACCTTGTAAATCTCCTGATAGAAATATTTTCACCTATCTTGGAAATCATTTCGGCTAATAATTCACCCACGGCAATATCGGGATTTTTGATGAAGGGCTGTTCTAATAAACATATATCTTTAAAAAACTTATCCATTCTTCCTTCGACCATTTTTTCCACTATTTTTTCGGGTTTCCCCTCATTCAAAGCTTGCTTTCTTAAAATTTCTTTTTCTTTTTCTATAACCTTTTCTTCCACCTGTTCGCGGCTCACATATTGTGGATTTGAGGCTGCAATCTGCAGTGCAATATCTCTTACAAAGTCTTTAAATTCTTGATTTTTAGCGACAAAATCGGTTTCGGTATTTACTTCAACCAATACACCGATCCTCCCCCTATGTATATATGCATCTATCAGGCCCTCGGCGACTATTCTTCCCGCTCTTTTAGCAACGGCGGCCAATCCCTTTTCCCTGAGAACTTCAATTGCTCTGTCTATATTACCTTCAGTCTCTATCAGTGCTTTTTTACAATCCATCATACCGGCGCCTGTTTTTTCTCTTAATTCCTTAACCATTGCTGCAGTTATATCCATATTTAATTCCTCCTAATATATTATTAAAGGTAAGAGTAAGGGAAAATCCCTTGTGCCCTTACCTTTTTATATCTCAATTTACTTCTTCGGTTTCGGTTTGAACCCCCTGTTTACCCTCCAATACGGCATCCGCCATGGTTGCCGTGAGCAATTTTACAGCACGTATGGCATCGTCATTGCCGGGAATTATATAATCAACTTCATCCGGGTCACAGTTTGTATCCACTATTGAGATGACCGGTATGCCCAAGGCACGTGCCTCTTGAATAGCAATTCTTTCCTTCCTCGGATCCACTATAAATAAAACATCCGGCATTTCGGTCATATCCTTAATTCCGCCTAAAAACTTCTCGAGCCTCTCTTGTTCATGACGAAGCTTTATAACCTCTTTTTTAGGTAATACGTCGAAAGTTCCGTCTTCCTCCATGGTTTCCAGTTCATGAAGGCGCCTTATTCTATTTTTAATAGTTTTAAAATTGGTCAATATCCCGCCTAACCATCTCTGATTGACATAAAACATCCCACATCGTTTTGCTTCTTCCTCTATTGCCTCCTGAGCCTGTTTTTTAGTCCCTACAAATAAAGCTGTCCCGCCTTCGGAAATGATATCCTTCATGGCATTGTAGGCTTCTTCCACTTTTTTTACGGTCTTCTGGAGATCTATGATATAAATCCCGTTTCTCTCCGTAAAAATATACTCTTCCATCTTGGGGTTCCACCTTCTCGTTTGGTGACCAAAATGAACCCCCGCTTCTAACAATTGTTTCATTGAAATTACAGACATTTTCTTGCCTCCTCAGTTTTACCTCCGCCTCAATCATCTCCGCTTAGAACCAATCGGCACCGCTAAGCAAATTATAAGGCGTGTGTTATCTTACCTTAAATATTTTAACATAGAGATGAATACTAATCAATGGTTTATTTTTAAAAAATGTTATTTTCTGCTATATTATTTCCTTTTTATTTCTCTATATTCATATTAATTTATTGCTTTATCAGATTTAAAAGAAAAGGCACCCAAATTTCCCATTACATCACCCGAGCATCTTTTTAACAGCTTCTATCAAACGGGCGGCCTCAAAAGGTTTTACTATAAAATCCTCCGCACCGGCCTGCATGGCCTCGTCCATCATGCCCCGTTGCCCTATGGCAGAACACATAATTATTTTAGCATCCGGATTCAGTTTCTTTATTTCCCCGGTGGCTTGAATTCCGTCTATCTCCGGCATTATTATATCCATAATAATTAATTCGGGCTGTAATTTTTTGTATTTCTCGATGGCTTCGGCTCCATTTTCTGCTTCATCTATCACATCAAATCCATTTTTAGTCAATATATTTTTTATCATCGTTCTCACAAATGATGCATCATCAACAATTAAAATTCCTTTTGACATTATATTGCCCCCTTCAAACTTCGACAATAAATTATATTGCTAAATACAGATATATACCATAACAAAATATATAAAAACAAATTTATATGGACGGCAAACTAAATATTATACTATTTCAATTATAACTGAGTATCCGATAAAATAAACCCACTTTATTTACCATATTAAAACCTTTGAAATCTGACCGTTATTGATATAATATATTACCTATCGGACTTAAAACCCGGTATCCGTACCCGATTCAACAACATAAAAGCTAGCTGTAGTTTAAAATAAAGACAGTTAGCTCTTATAACCTTCTATATTTAATTCCGCATGCCTTGTATTTATTTTGACCTGACAAAAGATTTTCATCTGCAATTCTTCATAAAGATCATATCTTTATGTTTATAATAATCATAAAATAAAACTAATTTTCGGCCTGTTCTTCATATTTACAATCCTTATTGCTGCATATTATTTTATCACCTTTTTTACTTCGTCTATATACTAATATACTCTCACATTGCGGGCATTTTTTATCCACGGGCTTGTTCCAAGATACAAATCTACATTGTGGAAAATTACTGCAACCATAAAATAACCTGCCCTTTTTGGATCTTCTTTCTATTATATCCCCATCCTCGCACTGCGGGCATTTTACACCGATTTTATAAAGAAAGGGCTTAGTTTCATCGCAATCGGGATAATTGGAACAAGCTAAAAATTTTCCATACCTGCCATGTTTGATAAGCATAGCAGCACCGCATTTTTTACAGTTCTCATCACTCTCTTCCACCAGAAGGACCTGCTCCATATGTTCCTCGGCATTAGTCAGCATTTTATGAAACGTACCGTAAAATTCTGAAATGAGCTCTTTCCAATCACGTCCATCTTCTGCTATACTGTCTAACTGTTCTTCTAAATTTGCCGTAAAGTTGACATTTATAATTTCAATAAAATATTCGACCAAAATTTCGTTTATAATATATCCCAGCTCCGTAGCAATAAGATTTTTACCCTCTCTTTCCACATACCCCCTGGCGAGTATTGTGGATATAGTTGGGGCATAGGTACTGGGCCTGCCTATCCCAAGCTCCTCCATGGTTTTTACCAGGGATGCTTCCGTATACCTGGGAGGCGGTTGGGTAAAATGCTGTTTAGGCAATTTATCTATTATATTTATAATATCCCCTTTTTGTAAATCTGGCAAATTTACATCCTCTGATATATTTGAATAACTGTATACCTTTAAAAATCCGTCAAATTTCAAAATAGAACCCGTGGCCTTAAATATAATTTTATTTACTTGAAGGTCTACGGATAGAGTATCGTACAGCGCCGGAGACATTTGACTCGCTACATATCGTTCCCATATCAACTTATATAATAAATATTGATCCCTGGTCAACGAAGATTTGATAGCATCAGGATATTTGCCTATATCCGTAGGCCTTATGGCTTCATGCGCATCCTGTACATTTCTCTTTTTAGTGCCTGTTTTTTTAATAGATTTCTTTCTTGTATATTCTTTGCCTATATTTTCCATAATATACTGCTCCAGGATCTCGAGAGCATCATCCGATATCCTGGTAGAATCGGTTCTGATATATGTAATAAGGCCTATGGTCCCTTCCTTTTTTAAGTTTATGCCTTCATATAATTGTTGCGCCAAAGACATTGTTTTTCTGGTAGGAAAACCTAATTTATTTGCAGCTTCCTGTTGGAGTGTACTTGTAGTGAAGGGCAGTCCCGGATTTCGTCTTTTTTGGCCTTTTTTAACCTTTGTTACGGTCAGAGTATCATCACCGATAATATCCAAAATCCTGTTTACTTCTTCTTCCGTTTGTATGTTTTTATTTCCCAATTCATCGGCATAAAATTTAACTTCAAATTTTTCTTTTTTATCATTCTCTACCTTTAAGGTTAAACTCCAATATTCTTCCGGCTTAAAATTTTTTATCTCTTCTTCCCTGTCTATTATAAGTTTTGTGGCTACGGATTGCACTCTGCCCGCACTGAGCCCCTTCCTGACATTTTTCCAAAGCAGGGGGCTGATTTGATACCCTACTAATCTGTCCAAAACCCTTCTTGCCTGCTGCGCATCTACTAAATTACGGTCAATGGGCCTAGGTTTTTTTATTGCATTTTTGATAGCATTTTTAGTGATTTCGTTAAATTCTATTCTACAAGGGTCATTTTCATCTATCCCCAATGCCCTTGCTAAATGCCATGAAATAGCCTCACCTTCCCTATCGGGGTCGGTTGCCAAATAGACCTTCTTCGATTTTTTGGCTAAGGCCTTAATCTCCTTTAATACCGGCCCCTTGCCCCGTATGGTAATATATTGCGGTTCAAAATTATTATCTATATCAACCCCCAGCTTACTTTTAGGTAAATCAATAACATGCCCGACAGATGCTTTTATAACATAGCCCTTCCCTAAAAATTTTCCTATGGTCCTTGCTTTCGCCGGTGACTCTACGATTACCAAAGATTTTGTCAATTAACAACACCTCCATCATGATATATTTTTTCCGGACTATCAGACAAAATCAAATTTTCACATTATATTGATTTATTCTGCTGCTGTAAATATTTTTCCCGGCATCCGGTTTATATAACCTTTAATCTCTAATAT
>DASRMO010000233.1:0-4541 GCA_035647895.1 Clostridia bacterium | reverse complement strand
ATATAACCAATTGAATAAAAACGTACAGAGGGGAATTGCATTAGGAAATTTTGACGGGGTTCATATCGGGCATCAAAGGTTGATTAAAATTTTAGTAGAAAAATGCAAATTAAACAATCTGCAATCCTGTATCTATACTTTTGCTAATCACACATTGGAAATCATTACAGGTAAGGAGATACCTTCTCAAATTACAAATATATGTATGAAACAAAAAATATTTAAATCCTTAGGTATAGAGCTCTTATACCTAGAAAGGTTTAACAGGGATCTTATGGCCTTGAGCCCTGAAGATTTTGTCAGAGATATCCTGGTGGATAAATTGAATTGCAAAATTGTGGCGGTAGGGTTTGATTACAGTTTTGGTTATAAAGGCCAAGGAAATTCGGATACTTTAAAAGAGATGGGGAAAAAGTATAAATTTGAGGTATGTGTAATTCAACCCGTAATCGTAGATTCTGAAAAGGTAGGGAGCTCTATCATCAGAAAATATATTAAGGATGGAAATATAGAAAAAGCTAATACCCTTCTGGGAAGGCCATATTCAATCTGCAGTAAAATAGTTCATGGTAAGGGAATAGGAGGAAATAGATTGGGGTATCCTACGGCTAATATTTTAATAAAACCATCCTATTTAATACCCAAAGAAGGTGTATATGCTACATTTGTAAAAATTAATAATTCGGTATATAAAGGAGCAACCTGTATAGGTACCAGCCCAACCTTTGGTAACTATGGTATCGGTATGGAGACTTTTATTATCGGTTTTAATGAAAATATATATGACGAGTTTGTGGAGATACAGTTTATAAAAAAAATGAGGGGCCAAATCAGATTTGACGATATAGATAGCCTGATAGAACAGATTAGGCGGGATGTAAATAGCGTCAATACATATTTACATTTATAACTATATATGTTAAAATAATTAAGAAATCAATGAACCTATTCTCGGTAGAATGATTCACCGACATTTACTTAGAATTAGGGGATAAAAATGGGAGGTGAAATAATGGCACAAAAAAGTAAAAAGACAATAATAGATGCTTTTAAAACCCATGAAAATGATACAGGTTCTCCGGAAGTGCAAATTGCCTTACTGACGGAAAGGATCAACCATTTAAATGAACATTTAAAGGTTCATAAGAAGGATTATCATTCTCGAAGGGGACTTTTGAAAATGGTCGGTAGGAGAAGAAATTTGTTGAACTATCTTATGGATAAGGACATCGAAAGATATAGGGAAGTAATAGCAAGATTAAAATTAAGAAAATAACAAAGGGCGGGGAATACCCGCTCTATTATTTGATTGTTAATCTTAATAAGCCACAAAGGCTTTTTATTTTATTCCTAACCGGAATTTTCAAAATTTTCGGGCGGAGGACAAATAATACGAAAATACTTTACAGATGAAAGGAGGATAATAAATAATGATTAAGACTTTCCAAAAAGAGATAGGTGGTAGAGTGTTGGAGGTTGAAATTGGAAAATTGGCTCAACTTTCCGATGGCGCTTGCTTGCTGAGGTATGGAGAAACTGTGGTCCTTGTCAACGCATGTGCTTCAAAACTACCGAGAGAAGGCATAGATTTTTTCCCTTTGAGTGTTGATTATGAAGAGAAAATGTATGCTGCGGGAAAGATTCCCGGGGGTTTTATCAAAAGAGAAGGCAGGCCCAGCGAGAATGCTATATTGACCTGCAGGCTGATAGATCGTCCAATCAGGCCTCTATTCCCGGAAGGATACAGAAATGAGGTGCAGGTGATTGCAACAGTACTATCGGTAGATTTGGATTGTAGCCCGGATATTGTTGCAATGATAGGTTCATCGATATCGCTATCTATTTCCAGTATTCCATTTCAGGGACCGACAGCTTCCGTAAACATAGGTATGATTGACGGCAAATATATAATCAATCCTACAAGTGAAGAAAGAGAAAAGAGCGAATTGGATCTCATTGTTTCCGGAACAAAAGATGCGGTGATGATGATAGAGGCGGGGGCTAATGAGGTTACGGAGGCCCAGGTTTTAGATGCAATTTTATTTGCACATGAAGAAATTAAAGATATCGTCTTATTTATAGAAGAAATTGTTGCGGAGGTTGGAAAAGAGAAACAGGAGATTATCTTGCCCGATGTGGATGAAAGCTTAGATGCCGAAGTGAGGGAGTACGCAACCTCAAAGATAGCCGATGCAATCAGAACTGTAGAAAAGCTGGAAAGATCGGAAAGAATAGAATCGGCCGAAGCAGAGGCATTAGAATATTTTACGGATAAATACGGGGACGATGTGGATATAAAACGAGTCGCTTCCCTGTTGGATGCAATTTTAAAGGAGGAAACCAGGCATTTAATTTTATATGATAAAATAAGGCCCGACGATAGGAAGTATGATGAGATCAGGCCGATATCCAGTGAGGTAGGTTTATTACCCAAAACCCATGGATCCGGTTTGTTTACAAGGGGACAAACCCAGGTGTTATCCGTAGTAACCTTAGGTGCGATAGGTGATGTTCAAATTATAGACGGCTTGAGCGAGGAAGAATCGAGAAGATATATGCACCACTATAATTTCCCGCCCTTCAGTACGGGAGAGGTCAGGTTTTTAAGAGGGCCGGGCAGGCGCGAAATCGGCCATGGGGCATTAGCCGGAAGGGCGTTAGAGCCTATGATACCTTCACAGGACGATTTTCCATATACTATTCGTGTAGTGTCCGAGGTTTTATCTTCCAACGGTTCCACTTCACAAGCAAGTGTATGCGGCAGCACACTGTCATTGTTGGATGCGGGTGTACCTATTAAAGATATGGTGGCGGGAATTGCTATGGGATTAGTTAAAGAAGGCGATAATATAGCGATTTTATCAGATATACAGGGTATGGAAGATTTTTTAGGAGATATGGATTTTAAAGTTGCCGGAACATCTAAAGGTATAACTGCTATGCAGATGGATATTAAAATAAAGGGTATAGAAAAAACTATATTAGAGAAAGCATTAGAACAAGCGAGGATCGGCAGATTATATATTTTAGATAAAATGAAAGAGACCATCAGTTCACCGAGGCCGGAACTCTCACCCTATGCTCCCAGGATGTTGATAACCAAGATACATCCGGATAAAATCAGAGAAGTTATCGGGGCAGGCGGAAAGACTATAAATAAAATCATTGAAGATACGGGAGTTAAAATCGATATTGAAAATGACGGTACTATATTTATAGCCGCATTGACACAGGAAGCGGCGGAAAATGCGCTTAAAGCCATAGACGAGATAATCCGGGATCCCGAAGTAGGAGATATCTATAAAGGGAAGGTTATAAAAATAATGAATTTTGGAGCTTTTGTAGAGATTCTTCCGGGCAAAGAAGGGTTGGTCCATATATCCAATATAGCACATGAAAGAATAAATAAAGTAGAGGATGTATTGGCAGCGGGGGATGAAATTGAAGTAAAGGTAATAGAAATAGACCAGCAGGGGAAAATAGGCCTGTCGAGGAAGGCACTTCTGCCTAAAAGAAGTAATAAAAAATAAGACAAATAGGAAAAGCATAAACCGTTAAGGTTTATGTTTTTTAGTTTTATGGACATTTGATTGCATAAGTAATTTTAATTTGAATAGTATATTACAAATATTACAATTAAACGGGGGTATATTTATGATAGTTATTATAAACAAGAAAATTGCAATATTTGTAATAATCGCAATTATTTTAGTTCTGATTGCAGGTTTTATTTTCTTGAGAGGGACAAAAGCGAAGGTAGTGGGTAACTATAACATTGTTCCGTTAAAACCGATTGACAGGGGAAACGAAAACAGCAAGTATATTGCGTTCGCATGTAATGTCGATTGGGGTAACGAGGTATTGCCGGATATGCTGGAGACATTGAATAAAGAAAATATAAATATCACCTTTTTTGTGACCGGAAGGTGGGCAGAAAGGTTTCCTGATCTGATGAGGCAAATTGTAGATAACGGGCATGAAATCGGGAGTCACGGATATCAACATTTAGATTACCGAAAGTTGACCTTAGAACAAAATGAGGAGCAGATAAAAAAAGCGGATGAGATACTATCAAAATATACCGAAAATAAAATCATCTTATTTGCTCCGCCATCCGGTTCTTATAATGATAATACACTTGTTGCATCCGATAAATTGGGATACAAAACAATATTGTGGACTATAGATACGATAGATTGGAGAGCCGGGAGCACCAAGGATGTTATTATAGACAGGGTATTGAAAAAAGATGATTTTAACGGTGCAATAGTTTTAATGCACCCGATGCCCGAAACTGCGAAAGCTTTGCCGGTGTTGATAGAGATGATGCGTGAGAGGGGTTTGGAGGTAGGCACTGTCGGTGATGTTTTAAAATAAAAATGCTGAAAGCACTAAAAATAATAAAATCCCATGTTAAAATATAATTAAATAGAGGGAGGGATATATTCGCAAATGGATAAAATTCCTCCGGTATAAGACTTGATGCAACGACCGCTTGAAACTTGCGGATAATGTGTTTTTTTAACCATATATATCATAAC
>DASRMO010000232.1:0-2656 GCA_035647895.1 Clostridia bacterium | reverse complement strand
GACCCATATATAATATACAAGAAAACAATCGTAATTCGTTTAATAATGCAATATAAGGTCTTAATTAATGTAAGGGATGTTTTTATGAAAAAAATTTTGCACTTAATTGCTCAAAAACCCGGTTATACGGGCAGCGGCATTTATCTGCAGGGAATCATCAGAGAAGCAACAAAAAAATTATATCCTCAGGCTTTAGTTACGGGCATTTCGCAGTATGATAGTATGGATGAATTTCAATTTCCCACTGCCATGGCTACCTATCCGGTTTACTTTGATACTGAGGAGCTACCTTTTCCCGTGGTGGGAATGAGTGATACAATGCCTTATCCCAGCACCAAATATAGGGAGCTCACATCTTCCATGTGCCTACTTTGGAGACAAGCCTTTGTGAAGGCCATAAAAAATGCCTTGGATAATTTTAAGCCTGATCTGATTATTTCGCATCACTTATGGTTACTATCAGCATTAGCCAAGAATCTGGCTCCTGAAATTCCTGTGTTCTGTATTTCCCATGGCACAGATTTAAGACAATTAGAACTGGCCCCCCAGTTTACAGATGAGGTGATCGCAGGTTGCGGCAAAATAGAACGTGTTATAGCCTTAAATGATTTTCAAGCAGAAAAGATAGCAAGTATTCACAAAATATCCAAAGAGTCAATTACAGTAGTTGGCTGTGGCTTTAATCCGGATATTTTTTATCCGCCCACCCACAGGAAAAAGAATAAAGTGAAAAAAATTATTTATGCCGGTAAGCTGAGCCGTGCGAAAGGGATCATATCTCTTTTTAGGGCTTGTGAACTGCTATACTCGGAAGAACCGAATTTTGAACTGCTCCTCTTTGGTTCAGGTAACGGAAAAGAAGCAAAAAAATTAGCGGCCATACGAAAAGGGATTTCCTTTAAATTTACTGCCCCCGGCACTGTGAGCCAATTAGAATTAGGGAATGTTTTCCGACAAGGAGATGTCTTTGTATTGCCTTCTTTTTACGAAGGATTACCATTGGTGGTAATTGAAGCATTAGCTTCCGGATTAAGGGTGGTAGTATCAGATTTGCCCGGTTTAAGGCCTTGGCTGGGAGATGAAATTAATCATAGTGGTTTAATTAGCTATGTCCCCTTACCCGGGCTGGTTAAAGCGGATCAACCGATAACAGAAGAGTTGCCCATCTTTGAATCTCGGCTAAAAAATAGCCTTTTAATTCAAATTAATCAGCCTCCCGCGGAGCAATTGGCAATCTTTCCAAAAATAAAACAAGCCATCGCCAAATTATCTTGGTTTGGTGTATTTGAAAAAATAGAGAAATTTTTTTAGCTTTTAAAAATGCGTGAACAATTTGTAAGAAACGATGGACCTGGAAATATTGCAGAAAGACAAAAAAAGGCAATAAAGGAATGTCTTTTAAAAAACCGATATTCATGCAAAGTTTTAATCTTGTATGAATATCGGCTTTTACTATTTTGAGGTATATTATGCATAATTAAACTGCATGTAAAACTATGAGGTTTATAAAGTAATTTAATTCATTTAAAGAAAGGCCATTTCGTTATCTGAAGTTATATTTTCCTCATAAAAATAATTAATATTTTCATATATTCCGTTTTTTCTCATTACTGGATGGTAGTTTCCTACCTTGAGGGCCTCTATAAAATCCTTATGATCCCTTATTGTGTTGTAAAATTTGGTAGCATACATTCCAAGCCTTTCGGGCCTGTGGGCATCACTGGCACCGAGGGACGGAATATTTAATTCTGTGGCTAAGGTATAAGATTGTAGATTGTGGTGTGGAAGGGTACTGCCATTAAAAGATTCTATTCCTGTTAATAGGTGGCTTACCTTTCTCATGTTTTCACCCATTCCACGATTATTATTTCTAAAGGGATGGGCTGCCACAGCTGCCCCGCCATGTTTTTTTACCAATGTCAGCAATTCTCTTGCACTTACCATTTTGTTTGGCATATCTTTTAATCCAAATGTTAATATGTCACCTTCATGGGTCAATATTTCCGAACCTACAATAACTAAAACTCCATTTATTTTAGCAGAATCCCCTATTTCATCCCGCAGGTGATTGTTTTCGTGGTTTGTAATACATATTCCGTCCAGGCCAATCAATTTAGCTAATTTAATTGATGTTTCAAGGTCTAAAAAACTGTCAAAGGAATATTTACTTTCGTGTACGTGCGTATCTATAATCACAGGAATCAACTCCGTTCTAAACAACTATCTATTATATTTTATGTTTGTTTACTGCATAATATATCAATAAGGCGTTCATTCGTTGGGAATACATACTGATTTTCTATAGAATTTGGAATGAATAATGAGTGGGGAAGTGTTCAAAAGTCTTAATTTATGTTACCACGGTTTTTAAAAAAATGCTATTGGGGTTGTGCTGATATTAAGCATAGATAAAGAAGGTCTGTATCATGTGGAATCAAATTCTTGCTACGTTAAAATGTCTATTTTACAAGCCTTACAGCGGAAAATATATTCTGCTGTTTTAAGAAATATTACCTGTTTTGTGGGCTTTTATAAAATATATCTATTGGTAACGTAAATGTGTATAGAAAAATATTATAGGGTGACAAAAGGGGGTGACAAAAGGGGACGTACCTAAATTGTCACAAACAAGGTGACAAAAGGGGACGTACCTAAA
>DASRMO010000231.1:0-2717 GCA_035647895.1 Clostridia bacterium | reverse complement strand
AAGTAATTCTGCAGCAGGCAGCGAACAGAAAGCATGTACAGAAGGCAATATTGTTATATTTATTAAACGACAAGGCTCTTCATTTGCGTTCGGAATGACACCTCAGGTTTTGCCATTCCGATCAGAATAACATCTCAGGTTTTGCCATCCCGATCAGAATAACACCTCAGGTTTTGTCATTCCGATTAGAATAACATCTCAGGTTTTGCCATCCCTAGATGAATAGTAAAAAAGATGCCTACGAGGAATCTCAGCAAATTTAATAAGTTTTTATTCATATTCATAACAATAACATGAATGTATATTTATTTTTCTCATGTTAATCTGATACTGTCATTATTAACCTTACAATTGATAAATCATGTTGATGTGATGAATAGTAAAAAAGATGCCATGAGGAATCTCAGCAAATTTAATAAGTTTTCATTCATATTCATAGCAATAACATGAAGGTATATTTATTTTTCTCATGTTAATCTGACACTGTCATTATTAACCTTACAATTGATAAATCATATTGATGTGGTATAATGTTGTTATTATTTTATGTTGTTATTATTTTATGTATAATTTATAATTCAAATTTATTCGGTCTAGAAAAAGGAGGACTAGCTTTGGATAAGGAAAGAATTGAAAAAGCGGTTAAAGAAATACTGATTGCTGTGGGTGAAGATCCCGATAGGGAGGGGCTCGTAGACACACCTAGAAGGATTGCAAATATGTATGAGGAGATATTTGCCGGACTCAATGAGGATCCCGGGAGCTATTTAGAGATACACTTTCAGCAAGAAAAGTACGAAGAATTGGTTTTGATAAAGGATATTCCATTTTATTCTGTTTGTGAGCATCATTTAGTACCTTTTTTTGGGAAGGCCCACGTCGGATACTTGCCCAGAAACGGTAAATTAACCGGTCTCAGTAAATTAGCCAGAGTGGTGGATGTTGTTTCCAAGAGGCCGCAATTGCAGGAGAGGCTTACAACCGTTGTAGCGGACACTATTCAAAGACAATTAGAACCGTATGGTGTAATAGTTGTTATAGAAGCGGAACATATGTGCATGACCATGAGAGGAATTAAAAAACCGGGTTCAAAGACAGTCACCTCGGCAGTCAGGGGTGTATTTGCCACGGATCCTAAATCAAGGTCTGAAGTTATGTCTATTATAAATAGCGAAAACTAGGGGATATATAATGGATAAAACAGATGGAAAAAAGGCTAAAAAAAATAGGGGTTCGGGTTTTTCCCAATATAATATTAATTTCGGGAAAAGGACATATATTATGGGGATTGTAAATATCACCCCGGATTCTTTTTCCGACGGCGGGGATTTTTTCTCTCTTGATAAGGCGGTTTATCATGCTAAAGAGATGTTGAGGCAGGGTGCCGATATCATAGATATTGGGGGAGAGTCGTCAAGGCCCGGCCATACCAGAATTTCTGCAGAAGAAGAATTAGAGAGAGTTATGCCCGTTATAGAGAGAATCATCGATGAGACCGATGCTATTGTTTCATTAGATACCATGAGAGCAGAAGTGGCCGAAGAAGGCCTCAACTGCGGTGTCCATATTATCAACGATATATGGGGATTGCAGGGAGACGGCAAAATGGCGAAGGTTGTAGCAAAATATGATGTTCCCGTAATAATAATGCACAATAAGCATGATACGCACTATGAGGGAGATATAATCGAAGAGATGAACGGATTTTTTAAAAAATCTATTGAGATTGCACTGGATGCGGGTATCGGTGAGGATAAAATAGTATTGGACCCGGGTATCGGTTTTGGAAAGGTATTTGAACAGAATATTCTCGTGCTAAGGCGCTTAAATGAATTTAAAAAATTGGGATTTCCTATCTTATTAGGTACTTCAAGAAAATCCTCATTGGGCAGGATATTAGGTGTACCTCCAAAAGAGAGATTGGAAGGCACCTTAGCCACTACTGCCATAGGCATAATGCAAGGTGTGGATATAGTAAGAGTTCATGATGTTGAAGAAAATCTAAAGGCAGCCAAAGTAGCGGATGCTATAGTTAGGGGTATCGAAAATGGATAAAATCATTATGAAAGGTTTAATATTTTATGGATATCACGGGGCCCTGGAAGAAGAAAAAATGTTGGGTCAGAGGTTTATTGTCGATGCAAAATTGTATATCGATCTAAAAAAAGCGGGAAAAACCGATGATCTTGATCATACGGTCAATTACAAGGATATATATGAAGTAATAAAAGGGATTGTAGAAAATGAGCAATATAATCTGTTAGAGGCACTGGCGGAAAGGATATGTGAGGATATACTGAATTCTTATAATGCGATACAAAAAATTGATGTAAAGATAAAGAAACCGGAAACTCCTGTAGCAGGAATTTTTGATTATTTTGCTGTACAGATTGAAAGAGGAAGGATGTATTATGATGAATAAGATATACCTCAGTTTGGGCAGCAATATAGGCGACACTAAATCCAATTTGGATAGAGCCGTCGAGCTGCTTAAAGAAAAGGTCAATATTTTGAATATATCATCTTATTACGAGACAGAACCCGTGGGTTATAAGGACCAGGATTGGTTTTTAAATATTGCGTTAGAGGGAGAGACTGATTTAAACCCCGAAGCATTGTTAAAATTTACACAGAGCATCGAAAACAAGATGAAGCGAAAGAAAACAATACGTTTCGGCCCGCGCATAATAGATATTGATATATTGTTATATGAACAG
>DASRMO010000230.1:0-8425 GCA_035647895.1 Clostridia bacterium | reverse complement strand
ATGATGATGATGGTTTAAATATAGGCAATAGGCATATCACACTTTCAACTTCGGGTTTAGTTCCACAAATTAAAGCCCTGGCGGATTTGCGGATACCTATTAATTTGGCGGTATCACTTCATGCTCCTAATGATGCATTGAGAAAACAGATTATGCCCATAGCTAAAAAATATTCTATCAGGGAATTGATAGAAAGCTGTAAATATTATATTGACAGGACAAATCGCAGGGTGAGCTTTGAATATGCTCTGATAAGAGGCATCAATGATGATGAGGCTCATGCCAGGGAATTATCCGGTTTGTTAAAAGGCATGCTCTGTTATGTAAATTTAATACCTGTAAATACCGTAGAGGAAAAAGAATACAAAAAATCGAATATAGAAGATATGGAAAAATTCCAACAGATATTAAGAGGGTCGGGGATAGAAACTACCGTAAGGAGAGAAATGGGTGCGGATATTAATGCGGCTTGTGGACAACTTCGAAGAAAATATTTACAAAAGCAATAAAAATGATTAAAATAATATAAACAACAGGAATTCACATAAGAGGGGGGAAGAGGATGGATATAGGAGCTATCTCGCATGTTGGAAGGGTTAGAGATATAAATGAAGACAGTTATTGCATTTTAGAAAAAGATTACAATCTGTTTATTGTTGCCGATGGTTTGGGAGGCCATAACGCGGGAGAGGTTGCCAGCTTCCTCGCCGTTGACAGTATCAGGAACCATATCACTAAATATATCTCCGCCAATATGGAGGAACAACTGATTAAAGGAATCATATATGAGGCTTTTAATAAAGCAAATGAAAATATATATACACATGCCAAAGAAAATTTATTTTGTGACGGGATGGGAACAACTACCACACTGGCATTAAAAATTAATTCTACTCTTTATATAGGGCATGTAGGAGATAGCAGGGCTTATATTATAAGGGACAACGGTATAAAACAAATAACTTCAGATCATTCTCTGGTTGCAGAATTAGTCAGAAACGGAAACATCACCGAGGCCGAGGCAATAAAATATCCCTGGAAAAATATTGTTACCAGGGCCCTGGGAACGGCTAAAAATATAAAGGTTGATATTTTTACGACCGGTTTTTTACCATCGGATATATTGATTTTATGTACCGATGGTTTGAGTAACTTCGTAGATGAGTGTGAAATTAAAAGAGTTGTATCGGAGACGAAAAGTAGCAATGAAACATGTGAAAGGTTGGTATCTATGGCAAATAAGAGGGGCGGGTACGACAATATTACCATATTGGTTGCAAAATATAATAAAGAAGACATAGAAAGCAGGTGAATACATGATTGGTAGAATATTGAGTAATAGATATGAAATTGTTGAAAAAATAGGCGGGGGAGGGATGGCTCTAGTATATAAGGCTAAATGCCAACTGTTAAATCGTCATGTTGCAATTAAAATACTGAGGCAGGAATTTATCAACGATAAGGATTTATTAGATAAATTCAGAAAAGAATCCCAAGCCGCGGCCAGTTTGTCCCATCCCAATATAGTTAATATATATGATGTTGGGGAGGAAGACAATATTTATTATATCGTTATGGAATATGTGGAGGGTAAGACCCTGAAACAATTAATCAGAGAGAAAGGAAAATTCTCTGCGGATGAAACATTAGAATTTGCCAGGCAAGTTGCCCTAGCGCTAAAACATGCCCATTCTAATCATATTATTCACCGGGATATTAAACCTCATAATATTTTAATAACGGAAGACGGAAGGGCTAAGGTTGCAGACTTCGGAATTGCCTTGGCTGCTACGTCATCTACTATTATCAATACCGGGAGCATAATCGGTTCTGTTCATTACTTTGCCCCGGAACAGGCCAGGGGGGGCTATACCGATGAAAAATCGGATCTGTATTCCCTGGGTATCGTCATGTACGAAATGATTACCGGCCGGTTACCCTTTGACGGTGATGCTCCGGTTGCAGTTGCATTAAAACATATTCAAGAGAGGCCTGAACCGCCTTCTAAATATAATCCTTCTATTCCAAGGGATTTAGAGTCCATAATTATGAAGTTGATTCAGAAGGAGCAATCGGCAAGATATGCTAATGCTGCAGACTTAATAGAAGATTTGTACAAGGTAAAGAGCAATATTGGATTGGGCAATATAGATAATACCTTGGAAATAGAAGATTCTCCGACACAAGTTATTCCGGCCCTCACCGTCGATGAGATAAATGAATTGATTGACGGTGATGATGACAGTGGTGATGATTCGGATATAGAAAATAAACCTTCAAAAGGAAACAAAAAGCGTAAGTTTTTAATAGGCTCTGCCGTCACCGCTGCTTTGGTAGCTGCTCTATTATTCACATTTGTGGTTCTTCATCTGGCTAATTTTTTTAAGGTGGAGGATGTAGAAATACCGAAATTTGTAGGCCTCAGTATTCAAGAGGCCGAAGAAAAGGCGGAAGAAATAGGGCTCAGGTTAAATGTGAGTTCGGTGAATGATGACATCATACCGAAGGATGAAATAATTAAACAGGATATTGCGGAAGGGATGGTAGTGAGAAAAAATACCATAGTCAAGGTGACAGTCAGCAAAGGCAGTAAGTTGGCTATTGTTCCGCATTTAGTTTATGAAAATGTTATGGATGCTATAGAATTATTGAGCAAGGCGGGCTTGGAATCGGGAACAGTTGACGAGGATTTCAGTGAACTATCTGTGGGTACTATTATCAGTCAGGACCCGAAGGGCGGGGGAGAGGTACCGCAAGGTACTAAGGTTGATTATGTAGTCAGCAAGGGCTCAAAGCCTGAAACCGTGTTCATGCCGGTATTGGTGGGAAAAACCTTAGAAGAGGCCAGGGACATAATTGCACAGAATAAATTAGAGGTAGGGGATACTACGGAAAAGCATAGTGATATATATGTGAAAGGATATGTCATTGAGCAGAGCATTCCTGAAAATAAAGAAATCAATGTAGGATCTGTTGTCAATTTAGTTGTCAGTAAGGGCAGCGATTTACCGGAACAAACGGAGGAACCGGATGAAAATGGAGACGAAGATGAGCAGCACGGCAAATCCGAGATGTCGACACAATCTATCATAATCGATTTAAGCGATTATAGCGGCGTTGTCGATATTGCAATAGAACAAGTAGATGGCGACAAAACTAAGAGGGTGTACAATAAAAAACATGATATAGAAGAAGAAGGTAATGATGTAAAGATATATTTAACCGAGTCGGGGCGTCATGGGTATAAGATATATGTCAACAAGAAATTGTTAGAAACAAGGGTGATAGATTTTTAGGGAGGAATTTAATGTATAGGGGCAGGTTGATAAAGGGAATCGGCGGTTTTTACTATGTTGATGTAGAGGGCGAAATATTTGAATGTAAACCTAGGGGGCTCTTTAGAAAAAAGAAGATAGTCCCTGTAATTGGGGATTATGTCAAAATAGATATTCTAGATAATGAAAATAGAAAAGGTGTTATTGAAGAAATAGAAGCCCGGCAAAATGAATTGACCAGGCCTCCTGTTTCCAATGTCGACCAGGTTGTGGTTGTGTTTGCCGTTACCCGGCCGGATCCCTGTTTTTCTCATTTAGATAGGTTTTTAGTCTTGGCAGAAAGCCAAAAATTAGAAATTGCTATATGTTTCAACAAGATTGATTTATTAAATGAAAGCGAGTACAGGGAAATGGTTGATATATATACTGCCGCCGGCTATAAAGTGATATTAACCAGCAGCATACTGGGAGAAGGTATAAGGGATTTAGGCAAAGAGCTCAAAAATAAGACCACAGTATTTGCGGGGCCCTCCGGAGTTGGAAAATCTACCTTATTAAACTGTATTTGCCCAAGTTTGCAATTAGAAACAAAGGACGTGAGTTTGAAAACCGGGAGGGGGAAACATACTACAAGACATGTAGAACTCATAAATATCGGAGAAGATAGTTGGGTTGCGGATACTCCGGGTTTCAGTTCCTTAGCTGTTGATTTCATGGATGAAGAAAATTTGCATTATTATTTTCCGGAATTTATGCCCTATGTAGATACATGTAAATTTAATTCCTGTAAACATATAAATGAACCCGGCTGTGGTATCAAAGAAGCCATAAAGCTGGGAAAAATTTCGCAACAGAGGTATAACAGTTATATTCAACTGATTGATGAGATTAAAAAGAGTAGGAGGTATTAAAATAATGAAATTGGCTCCGTCAATATTGTCGGCAGATTTTTCTAATCTGTTGGAAGATATAAAAATGGTAGAAGAGGCAGGATGCGATATGCTTCACATAGATGTAATGGATGGGCATTTTGTGCCTAATATTACAATAGGCCCCCTTGTAGTAAAAAGTTTAAAGGGTAAAACCAAACTTCTTCTCGATGTGCATTTGATGATAGAAAATCCTGATAGATATATTCCGCAATTTGTAGATGCGGGTGCCCATATTATATCCGTTCATAGTGAAACTTGTCCCCATTTGCACAGAACCATACAACTCATAAAGGCTCATGATGTAAAAGCGGCTGTTGCACTAAATCCTGCTACACCTTTGAATGTGTTGGAGTATGTATTAGGTGATTTAGATATGGTGCTTTTAATGACCGTCAATCCCGGGTTTGGAGGACAGGACTTTATAGAATTCAGCCTGTCTAAGATTAGCGCCTTGAGGAAAATGATAGATGAGAGGGGACTTGATATTGATATTCAAGTAGATGGGGGTATAAAAATAGACAATGTTAAAAAAATTGTCAAAGCAGGTGCCGATATAATTGTCGCGGGTTCCGCCATATTCAATAGTGGGGATGTTAAGCGGGCGGTGGAACAGTTTAAAGCGAGTGTAGCGAGTGTATAGATAGAACATTTTATTATGCAGGCCGGCTTTTATCAGGTATTTATTTGTTGTAAATCAGAGGATGAAAACAATATGAAAGTAGTAATAGTGGCAAATGGTGAAATCAAAAATATAAATTTTTTAAAATATGTGATTAAAAATAGTGATCATATTATTTGTGCAGATGGAGCGGCTAAATATCTGATGGATTTAAATATCTGTCCGAATCTGTTGGTGGGTGATCTTGACTCCATCGACGAAAAAACCTTGGAGTGGGCGGAAAAGAATAATATCGAAATTCAAAGGTTTCCGGTAAAAAAAGATATGACAGATACGGAATTGGCTGTAGAATCCGCTTTAAAACAAAATCCGGATAAAATAACTATTATAGGCGCTATAGGCTCACGTTTAGACCACAGTTTGGGCAATATAATGTTATTATATAAAATACATAAGCTGGGTATTGATGCAGCTGTTGTCAATGAAATTAATCATATTACCATAGTAAGTGATGTCTTAAAAATGAAATGCCGGGTAGGAGAAACTATTTCCATCATACCCATCGGTGGAGATGCGAGGGGGGTTACTTTAGAGGGGCTGGAATATTCTTTGACCGATCACAACATAAAAATGGGCAGCTCTTTGGGCATAAGCAACAAATCCGTATCGGAAGAAATTATTATATCGGTTAAAGACGGTATTTTGCTAGTTGTCAAAATTTATTCTTCAGAGTAAATCAAACGGAATTGTAACCGGGTGTATCTTTGCCACAAAAAATTTAATTTTTTTTGT
The DNA here is from genome assembly GCA_035647895.1 of Clostridia bacterium. Classification (GTDB taxonomy): domain Bacteria; phylum Bacillota; class Clostridia; order Peptostreptococcales; family Natronincolaceae; genus JAAZJW01. The sequence continues at coordinate 2,807 of DASRMO010000230.1, read as the reverse complement.
GGCATTTTTCATTGTTCAGGAATAGTATAGTAGTATAATATTGCATAGGGCAGGTGAAGATATGTTTAAAAGGAGAAGAAGGCATTCTTCACTAAAACTTATTGGGTCAATAATCACATTGATTGGGGTAGTAATGTTTTTATATATTATCCCGCTGCAAGTATGGTTTCTTATAATAGCCGGGCTATTTATTATGATAGGATTGCTATTATGCAAAATAGATTGTTAAATATAAAAAGCCGCCACTGATGGAGGCTTTTTTTATATAAAATTATAACGCTCTTTTAACTTTACCGGAACGTAGGCATCTCGTACATACGGTGATTCTCTTTATAGTGCCGTTTACAACGGCTTTAACTTTTTTTAAGTTAGGCTCCCAAGATCTTCTACTATGACGATTTGAATGACTGACTTTATTACCCGAAACTTTACCTTTTTTACAAATTTCACATACTCTTGCCATTACGAACACCTCCCTCTAGCCTGATTCATCCCTTAAAACATAATAATACTATCATATATAACATATTTATGCAATATTAATATCTAAAAACATATAATGTCCCGTAATAGTCGAAAATTCCCGTATGTTTATGCCAATTGCGGGATACTATTGAACTATCCCTAATAATCATATACAATATGATATTATATTATATATGATTATTATCAAGAATTATATTGTGATAATGTAGGGAATAAATATAGTAGGGAAAAAATAAATCGGGGAGGTTTTTTAATGCCAGGTAAATTGATCAATGATCTAGGTACGATTATAATTGATGATAATGCCCTAACATCCATTGCAGGTGTTTCAACCATGGAATGTTACGGAGTGGTAGGCATGGCGGCCAAATCTGCGGCAGGGGGGCTTGTAGAACTGCTTAAAAGGGAACAGTCCGGAAGAGGTGTAAAGGTACATACCGAAGAGAACGAAATAACAATCGATATATTTGTAATTGTGGAGTTCGGCACCCGCATATCTGTAGTTGCAAATAACATTATAGAAAAAGTAAAATATAATATAGAGCATTTGACAGGGATGAATGTTAAAAAGGTTAATATTAATGTCCAAGGTGTCAGAGTTCAGAAGTAATCTAAGGAGGTACTAGTATTGGAAATCGAATACATTGATGGAGCATTGTTAAAGAAAATGATATTATCGGGTGCACAGTCCTTAGAAAAAAATAAAGACATAGTTAATTCCTTAAATGTATTTCCTGTTCCTGACGGAGATACCGGGACTAATATGTCCCTGACCATGCAATCTGCAGTTAAGGAAATAAAGGCCGTGAAAACCGATATATTAGAGGATATTGCTAATGCTGCCGCCAACGGTTCTTTAATGGGTGCCAGGGGAAACTCAGGGGTAATTTTATCCCAACTTTTCAGAGGATTTGCAAAGGGAATCAGGGGTAGAAATAAAATAAATACAAAAAAATTGGCCGAGGCCCTTATGACCGCTTCCGATATTGCATATAAAGCCGTTATGAAGCCCGTAGAGGGTACTATTTTGACAGTAGCCCGGGAGAGCGCGGAGGCAGCATTGATAATTGCAAATACTGAAAAAAATATAGTAGCCTTTATAGAAAAGGTTATTATAGAGGCCGAAAAATCTCTCGGTCAGACACCGGAAAAGCTCAAAGTGTTAAAGGATGCAGGAGTTGTTGATTCCGGCGGCAAAGGATTGATCTATATATATTCAGGTGCATTGCTTGGTATTGCCGAAGATGTGCATGTGCTTGAAGAGGATGATATTGTGGATTATGGCCATATTCATCATATAGAAGAGATTGAAGGCGAAATAGAATTCGGATATTGCACAGAATTTATAATTCATACCGATAATGTGAATATTGATAAATTTAAAAAAACTATAGGGGGATACGGGGATTCGGTGCTGGTTGTCGGAAATAATGATATTGTAAAAGTTCATATACATACGGATCACCCGGGAAAAATAATAGAGCACGCATTGGAAACGGGGCAATTGAGTGATATAAAAATAGATAACATGAGATTACAGCATAGGCATGAGGTATTCAAAGAGAATGAAAAGAAAATGGATAAATACGGTTTTATTGTGGTTGCGATGGGAGAAGGTTTAATCAGGATATTTGAAGATTTTGCTTTTGTTCATGTGATTGAAGGCGGTCAGACCATGAATCCGAGTACGGAAGATTTTGTAAATGCTATTAAAGATGTAAATGCCGAAACGATAATCATTTTACCCAACAACAGCAATATATTCATGGCGGCTAACCAGGCCAAGGATATTTCAGATAAAGATATTGTTGTGGTTCCTTCAAATACCATCCCGCAAGGGTTGGCGGCTTTATTATCATTTGATTTTGAGGCTGCTTCCGAGGAGAACGAGGAGGCGATGCTGGAGGCCGTCAAAACAGTTAAAACAGGCCAGGTTACCTATGCTATCAGGGATACGGATTATAACTCCCTGGAAATTCATGAGGGGGATATTTTGGGGATATCCGATGATGATATAAAATCTGTAGGAAAAGACGTTAAGCAGGTATCCATGAGCCTTATGGAAGAGATGATAACGGATGAAAGCGAAATAGTGACTATTTTTTATGGATCTGACATAACTGAGGAGGAAGCCAACGAAATATTAGAGGAGTTAACCGACAAGTATGAGAACATAGATGTTGAATTATATTATGGAGGACAACCATTATATTATTATATATTTTCCATCGAATAGGGAAATATCGGAGTTGTTTTTTCTTGAAGTATCCGGTATATTTTAGTTTATTTACCGGTTTTAAAACTTCTCTGTTATAATACTG
>DASRMO010000229.1:0-4788 GCA_035647895.1 Clostridia bacterium | reverse complement strand
CAATTCTAATTTTAGGTGTCTCGAATGTAAACATATTATACGAGGGGGGTTTATTAATTATGAAAAAACTGTTTGCCGTATTACTGGCAGTTGTCTTGCTTATGGGAGCAGTGTCAACGATTGCATTTGCAGCTGAAACTTCCTATAGCAAAGCGGATTATCAGGCGGTCCTCGACAAGCTAAATGCCTTATACGGTACCAAAATTCGTTTCGCCACGGAGGAGGAACTTCAAGAGAACGGTTTTGTTCCTGAGAGTATTGAAATTTCACCTGCTGAGTTCGAGAAAGAAATATTGAATCAAATTGTAGTGTGTGAGGCTGCTAATCGTGAAGCTCTTGCGGCATCCGAAAGGTCCCGGTCAATGAAGGTTGACGAAAGTGGTAGCGGAATTTGCAAGTCCAGTAGGGTCGTAACACAAGGGGCTACCTATCCCTATTATGACATTAGACCTGTAACCGGTGCAAATGTGCATTTGGAAGCTGTAGTAAACAATTATAATGGTTACTGGCGGTTCAGCCGAATTGAAGATGTCATGACTACATCTACCCAGAGTATCCCATATCCGTGGTTTTTAGCAGAGACATATAATTATCAGTTTATAGACACTCGTCGAACGTGTGCCCTTGATCTTTATGGATCTACCCTTGATAGATATGGAACCATTGTACCCAATGCATACCGCTATGTAGAATTTTGGGCCGGTGCCGGTATGGGAACACCTTAAACCGGTTGCATTTCTTAAAAGACCCTTCCAATACAGTCGAAGGGTCTTTTATAGGCCATGGGGATAGGTTGTGTGCCAAACTAAGGACGTATCATATAGTGGGGGGGAACCCCACTGAGCAAGGTTTAGCAGACCACGTTGTCTTCAGGGTTTTATGGATTTTCCCTAAAATATTTTTCCAACCTACTTATTAAAATCATTTAGATCACCTATATAGTATTTTAATAATACTATCACAAACTGTACATTTATGTATGCCAAATGGATAAACGACATGTTTGTCGGTATGAACAACAATTTTTAATAAAATATGTCGTTCATACCGATTAGAGTGTCGTTTGTCCAAAACTATTGAAATAATAGGGATATGTTGGTAGCATATGAATTAGATACAGATTTTTAAAAATGGAGGGGGGGATATTCATGAATATAAATTCTAGGGATTCGCCACACACAGCAAATTCTATAATAGAATCCGTTTTGAGGGCCTAGCATTAATGGCTATAGCTTTAAATATCAACACTACCTGTATAGTGCTTATGGATATAACACTTTACGATTTAATCCAAGTTTTTCTGTTGGCTCAAACGGTGCCTTTGGCCTTGGGATAGATTTTAGTTGGGGAATAAGTGAACTAGATAATGATTTTCAATATAACTATTTAAGGTAATATCCAACAAACTGCTGTCTTAATGATAGTTTAAAAATTTATAGCTGTTTTTGTGGGACTTCATTAGGATAAAATTTTTTTTATGTTTTAAGTTGCTGAATCAATCTTTGTAATCGATTCGATTATAAAGATTGATTTTAACATGGTATAATACAATCAAAAGGGTGGTTATTATATGAACGATAAAGAAAAAGAATCAGAAGGATATAAATATAAGTTTATAGTGAAATTATTGAAATCGTTATTATATACTTTTTTAACATTTTTTTTACAATCTTTATAGTATTATTTATTGTTGAATCAGTCTCTGGTAGTAATAGCGACATTTCTATTATAATAAGTTTTCACATAAGTACCATTTTTATAATATTCTACTATGCAACAACCATTGTGGATGAAGTTAAAAAACTAAAAAAGGTAGAGTAAAATAATCTGTGCTTTTGTGAAATAAAACTCTCTTTTCTAGCAACAATTGGAACAAGCTTTAAGCCAGAAAGGAGAATTTTTTATGTCAACGTTACCAAAAGAAGGTAAGCGTCAAACGTCAAAGAGTTAACGCATGGAAACCAAATTTAATATTTAATAACTGATACAATAAATCCGGTAATTAGATTAGAGTTTGGCTCTACTTAATCTACCGGTTTGTATTTTTATTTATCTTTGGTTTGGATTTTTAAATCATCGGGTAAGTTCTTTGAAAAAAGTAATATTTTAAATAGCCTGTCCTTATCTGCGGGATCTATGTTTATGAAGCTATTCATCAAATAAAGCAAATACTTTTCGACAACCAGATTATTATTTTTTGCGGTTTCTACTATGCTATATATTAATGCACTGGACTCGGCATCCCTTGTAGAAACTGAAAAGAGCCAATTTTTTCTGTTATGTAGTTAACTACATAACAGGAATTATGTGCTTAACTAGGTTATGTGCTGAGAAATAGACAAAATAAGTAATTGGTTCAAAAAACATTTAATATCACTACATAAAAATATAAGCATTTTTGTTAATATATAATTAAAAAGACCAGCTATTAAGCGCCAGGGCTGAAGGTTCTCTTTATGAGCAGCTGGACAGTATATTCGATGATACAGTATCTGATGATATGTTAGAAGATATGACAGTAGTAATACAGTTATCAGCTGCACAGGCCAACAAAAAGCCTAAAAAGAGCAACATCTACCCAATGCGCAGAGCTCCTGTGCCTTATGAAGGTCAGTCTCTCACAGAAGGCAGGAAAGCTATCAGAAACCTTGTTGAGAATAGAGTTGTTAATGACCTTAACTTTTTGTATTAGTACTTATGTAAATGATAAAATAGATGCAATTTTGATGCGTTTTTATTAAAAATGAATATTCCGGCACAAAGAAACTCACATCCCGAAGTTAAGCAAATCAAACATTCGATATGAAAACCAATTAGCTTTTATGCCGTGAAAGCCTTTTGACAATGAGTGCCGACATGATAGGCTGATGTGCCGGGTATCAATCATGCTTGCATGAGGGATGCCCCTGATGCCTAAATACATGCCGGTAAGAGGCTCGTTGTCAAGAGGATCATGGAATAAATGCGGCGCAAATATCTTTATTGCCGGAACAGCAGTTTCATTATGATTGGAATTGTGGTTGTCAACAACCGGAGAGGTGAGTGTCTAATGAAATAGTAGATAAAGATAACTATGTTGTCTTCATAGATTTTAAAAAGGAGTAATGTTTCATCTTTTGCAACAGATCTATACGTTGGATTTATAAAATATGGGATGGATAATTCTATGCCGGCGATTTTATCTATAAAGGTGGGGAGCAAGGGAACCGCCCCAACTGGTATCCCGCACACAACAAACGGTCATTTTATCACCACAAGTGGGTTAGACACCAAGTATGACAATCAGATAAGGCTTACTGATACGAATGGTCAATGGGCGGGTGCAACCTGGTATGACATTGACGTTGTAAAAGAAGTGAATCAAGCCAATAATTATATGGTGTGGTAGAATAAAGGCGAAAAGCGTGGTATGATTAAATTGTAAACTTATTGTCAGTGTTATGAATCCCGTCAACCTTCGGAAGACCAATCGTAACGCTGACAATTAAAAATAATGTGCAAGGATGCATGTGCGCTGGGGGGTGAACCGCAAACAAGGGGACGGACCCTTTGTTCGATATAATTTAAATATCAGATTACAATACCTTTGGGGTGATTAGAATTGCCACGGACAAAGCGATTATTAAGTTCAACAGGAATATATCATGTAATGGCAAGGGGAATAAAATGACGTGCGAGCGAGATGTCGGGGAACATCGAAAGGTGATGTAAACTAATATAAAAAAAGCTAGGGGACCTATTTCGCCTTGTTGCACATTTTATAAATAGTGTGCAATATGAAACTATTGTTCTTTATATAAGGCAAAACCACTTAGTTATGTCTTTGGAAAAATAAAGATTTAAATCTGATGCTGTAAATTCCAGTATATGTTATAATATATTAACTGGGTTGTCTAATAATAAGGCAGGTGAAATTATTGAAAATAATTTATTCTAAATCTGCTGTAAAGGCCATAAAAACAATGGATAACAGTACAAAACAAAGGATAAAAAGCGGCATAGAAGGGTTAATGGACAGTCCCCCAAAAGGGGATATTAAACAGTTACAAGGCCTGGATTGGATAGTATATAGGTTAAGGATAGGCAAGTATAGGGTAATATATGAGTATATTAGGGATGAACATAAAACATTGTTTATTAAAGATATAGGTTCTAGGGGAGATATTTATAAATGAGGAGTGTGATAATATGGCTCAAATTTCCGCTAAAATAGCTACTATGGTAGATATGTTACCTGAACAGGAACAATTACTTGCATTTGAATTGATCAAAAGAATGGTGTTGGCTTGGGATAGTGATTTTACAAAATTAACCCCGGCAGAAAGGGAAAGACTGGAGAAATCTGATCTGGAATTAGCAAACAATGAAGTGTTAGACCATGATGATGTTTGGAATTAGCAAAATTAACACGGGGATGGCTTTATTGTTACCCTTAATTAACAACAGAACCGTCCCCAGTGCATTTTGAACCTAAAGGTAACGGGCGAGCGTGATGTCAGGGGCAGGCAAACAAGGGGACGGATCCTTTGTTTGACATAATTTAGATATCAGATTACAATATCTTTGAGGTGATTAAAATTGCCACGAACAAAGCGATTATTGAGTTCAACAGGAATATATCATGTAATGGTAAGAGGAATAAATCGGCAAAGTATTTTTGTTGAGGATAGGGATCATTCGAGATATATAAAAACCTTAGGAGAATATAAAAAAGAAATTGCCTTTGAATTATATGCCTATTGCTTGATGGGGAATCATCTTCATTTATTGATTAAAGAAGGAAATGAG
>DASRMO010000228.1:0-2205 GCA_035647895.1 Clostridia bacterium | reverse complement strand
ATATATTACTGTTAATCTTATTAACAACTCAATTTGTAATTGCCGATGACTGGTATGGAGAAAAAGGGGGTTATTACGAAGTATATGATGTGGATGACAATAAAATATTGTTTAAGATTGCCAGGGAGGTATCGAAAGACGACCAATATTTGAGCAGTGATAATAAAATGTACAGGGTAATTAAAACAAATAAACGGAATCAGACAGCTTATGCAGAGTTTGTGGAGGATATATTATTACCTGAGATTGATGAAGAGATTTTGTCTAATATTAGACTGACATTACAGGATGAAACAAATATGAGCCCAATATTGGCACAAGCAGAGGAAGATGACAAAAACAAGAGAAAGATAGGGATATATGCAACCCATACCTCGGAATCTTTTATACCGTCGGATGGAGAAGAATCTACGGAGGGTAACGGTGGAATACTCAAGGTAGCGGAGAAATTAAGACAGGGGTTTGAAAACAATGGCGTAAAAGCAATATTTGATGATACGTCCCATGACCCCCATGATGCGGGGGCGTATAAAAGGTCACGCAGAACTGCCCTGCAAATAATAAGAAAGCAGCACCCTACCGCCTTAATTGATGTACACAGGGATGCCATACCCGCGGAAGAATATTTAACGGAGATTGAAGGAAAGCCGGCAACAAAAGTACGGCTGGTTGTCGGAAGGAGAAATCAAAATTTTAAAGCTAACGAAGATATGGCAAAGAATATTAAGGCAGTAGCGGATAAAATTTATCCGGAAATGATCAAAGATGTGTTTTACGGGAAAGGCGATTATAATCAGGACCTTACACCCAGGGCACTGCTTACGGAAGTCGGGACATATAAACATATGAGAGAGAGATCGGAAAAAACTGCAGGTTATTTATCTGAAGTGATTACAATAGCTCTTTTTGGTGATGTCTTTAAGAAGGATGGGGGTTCGGCAGCAAAAGGGGGCGGAGATGCGGCAAAGCAAATAAAATCAAATAAGCCCAGCAGTCAAAGTAGCAAGGGAGCCGGTGCGGGTATATTAGGAATTCTCGCAGTAGCCATAATCGGTGGGGCAGGGTTTTTATTTTTAAGCAGCGGAGGTGCCGAAGAATGGAGATTTAAGATATCTAATTTCAAACAGGAGTTTACAAATTTCTTAGGGAGAAGCAGGGGTAAAAAATAGACAGGTGGTTCAATATTGGATAAGTATTATATCTTAATTATACCGGCCTTGATAATGGGTACATTTGCCAGAGTTCATATGATAAAATCCGATTATAGGCAATATCCAACCTATCCAAGAGGATATTTATCTCATTTTACTCTTGGATTTATTGCTGCCGGATTGGGCTCCGTGGCTCTACCTGCTTTAATTGAAAAAGAGTTTGCGGCTATAACTTTTCTAGCACTGGCTGCCCAGCAATTCAGAGAAGTACGGAGCATGGAGAGGGAAAGCTTGGATAATATAGAGATAACGGAGATGGTACCGAGAGGAACTGCCTATATTGAAGATATTGCAAAGACATTTGAAGCCAGAAATTATATGGCAATAATTATTTCCTTGGTTACATCAACCGTAATATATATCTGTATAATTTTTAAAATTAACAGGTATATGTCCATATTTTCAGGCATGATTGCAGGATTAATTGTTTATATCTTTATAAAAAGAATGATACGCGGAGAGGAAATTGCCGATATATCCGATGTAAGAGGAGCAAAAATTTCATTTGACGGCCCGGTATTAAAAATTAACGGGGTTATAATTATAAATGTTGGGCTGCAAAAGACAAGGGATGTGTTTTTAAGCAGGGGGTTAGCCGTAGAGATTATACCCAAAGATGAAAATGCGGTAACATATCTGTCCAATATAGGACAGCGCCAAGCCATACAGCATAATGCGGCTAATCAACTGGGTATACGTAAAGATGCGGATGAACCTGAATTTACACCGATGGCAAAAAGAAATCCGGAAAATGGAAATATAGTCATGTCAATAGTTGTTATGAAACCCGATGTTGATATAGATGCCCTGATTGAAGCAGTTAAGAGGACCCCCCTATTAGAAACCTCAAAAAGAAAACCCTCAGATTCGGTTGTCGGTCAGATATTAGGGAAGAACAAAAAAGGGTGTAATATATGCAAATTGAACTAAAAGACTTTATAGTCGCGGTTATAACAATAAATAAAGATATGGTAAGCCCGGGATCGATGGTTCC
>DASRMO010000227.1:0-4565 GCA_035647895.1 Clostridia bacterium | reverse complement strand
GGGGGGATTATCATGAAAAAAAACAAAAAAGATATTTCTGAGGATGATGCTATTATGACATTGACACTGCGCGAAAAAGAAGTTTTTTATATGCTTCTGGAAGGCATGAAGGCAAAAGAAATCGCCTCGAGGGCATCTATCAGTATCTGGGGTGCAAACTATTTCATCAAACAGATATACCGTAAATTAGGTGTCAACAGCAAAATCGAATTAGTTTTGCGATATTTCGATTTCCGTCAGCCCATAGAAAAATAGGGGGTATTTCAATAGGGTGGGAATGTCTTGTGTTCCATCATATCCACACCCGACACGCATAATCACGGGGATATCTGCTTCAGTCGGGTTTACGTCCCTAATTATAGTAGGTAGGCATGAAAAAGGCCGGCCAATTACAATTATGTGACAAATTAGGTACGTCCCCCTTTGTCAGCCCCCCTTTGTCAATCCGTCTCCCTTTGTCACCGGCATGGCGACAAAAAAGGTGACAAATTGGGTACGTCCCCCTTTGTCACCGCGTCCCCCTTTGTCACGTCCCCCTTTGTTAATGCGTTCCCCTTTGGCAATGCCATTTTTTGCCATTGCCATTACTTTGCCATTAGAATAGGGTTAAAAATTAACATGGCGCCGGGGGAGTTCCTTGGCGCCATGTTAATTATTATTTTATTATCTTTGGAATTTAATATAAAGGGCTTTCCCGGGAGGGAATATAGCTTCTTTATTAATATTAGCCGGTTTTTGGGAATTCTGTTCATAAACAACATTCCAACCTGGATAAGCGCTTTCCGGATCATCAAGAACAACTTCTATCTTCTTTATAGGTGGCAATGTTTTATCTTTGGTCGTCCACAGATAAACAAAGATTGGTTTTGACTTATTAAAAAAATCAGAGGAATCTAATACACCTGTACTTAAATTGTGGGGAATTCGTGTATAAATAGCAGCGTTGCCATTATGCGTCATCCATTGAGTAACTCCGTCTAATTCTTTATCACTAAATTCTATGAAAAAATCAGTATAAGCATCATCACTATTTTTAGTTAATGTGTAGGTTAAGAATATGAAAAATTTACTGAGTGTACCCTCATTTAAATTAACATCAATCAAATAATCCCCATAGTTGCACAGAAGCCTTGCCGCCTTTTCATCTGTATGCATTACAGGTGTAATTCTTTTTATATATGTCTCCGCCGGCCATTTGTTCCCTTCAGCTAGGTTAAGCTTATCAAATTCATCCTTTAGATAGGTTTTTCTGATTGAGTCGTTGCAGAACTCCCAGATCGGAATGAGTGCCTGTTTCGTTTTTTCGCCAAAGTCGACCAGCGTTCCCCGGGATTCCAGGGAATTTTCCCAGTCAATCAGGGCCTGGGGATTGGAGAGATTGACTTCGTAGAGAGCGGAGCCGCCATAGCGACGGAATTGGGTGTCCTTGTTTTCAGAATACTCCTTTTCATTTTTGATCTTTTGATATTCGGTGCTGGCACTGGCGCCGAAGACTGCGACCTTAAAACTTGCTTTGGCGGCGATGGAAAAGTTTTCGAAACTGGTTGAGGCCGTGGAGTCAGCGGTAATGCTGTAATCAACTCTACCGCCTGTAATAGTGTCTACCAGGACATATTGGCCGAAGTTGCCAAAAAGATCGGCGGCAGAAATATTTTTATTATTGATCCATTCTTTGGCGTCGTCGGTGAGGTAGGCTTTTAGGGTATCGGCAGTCGGGGTCTTCACATAAACGCCATATACTTTCTTAATATGACTGTGGGTGGCAAAATACTGATCGGTTTTTTCGGTGAACCCTTTGGCAAAATTTGTGGATACCGAACCGCCGAAACCCATAAAACTTCCCCCGGCCCGAGCACTAACTGACATGCTTTCGCTGTATTCTTTGATGGATCTTTCTACGATGGAAGTTGCACCGTAATCATCATAATAAATCCGCGCCATTCTTTGATTCTGGATAAGTTTTTGCGTATCTAAAACCTGTTGTTTCAAAGAATCCACCGATGCGTATTTGCCAAAAACATCATAGCCGCAGCCGATGCGCATGACCACGGGAATATCCGCTTCGCTCAAGGTTACCGGATATTCTTTCCCTTTTGTATCTTTGGCCCATGTGCTTTTGAGAACCGTGATATCATCAGATTTCAAATCGGGTTTGAGGGTGATATTACCAAGATCAATGCCCGGGAGCTTGATATCGGATATTATGCCGGGGTCTATTATACTGATATCCGGTATTTTACCAATAATGCCCGATGATGAACCGGTCTTGGTTATGGTTGCTTTTCTAGCCACCGGATCCCATTCAATGTCACATCCCAAATTTTCGGTAACGAATCTTAATGGCAGCATGGTACGGTTACTTACAATTAACGGCTTTACATTGGCATTGTCAGCATCAATAGGAACAGTTTTGCCATTGATTAATGCGTTACTTTGCCCAATCCAGAGTTCCAGTTTTGTCGCACCTAATGATATTGTTGCTTTTCTTTCTACACCGTCCCATTCAATATCGGCTCCTAAAGGCTCTGCGGCATATCTAATGGGCAACATGGTACGATTTTCGATAATCGCCGGGCTTACATCCATAACGATGGGTTCACCATTGACAACATAAGTGCTGCTATCGATGATAAAAACCATAGTAGTGGTTTTATTTCCTTCCGATGTTTCAGCAATGACGGAGGTTAAAGAGGAAAACATCATTAATGCTATTAATATCCAAGTCATTATTGATACCGGTGACAATAATTTGCTGCGATTGGTTTTTGTGAAGACCTTCATTATTTTCATCCTCCTTTTTTAAAAAACCTTTTTGTTGTTACTGTTTGCTGTTTCTGTTTTGTTTAAATTTTCGCCCCCCTTGCTTTTTTAAAAAAATAGTTTTCTGTCATCAGTTTGTTCCATCATAGGTAGATTCACAGTTATAAGCTTCTAAAATTTCATTTTCTGTCGATTACTTTGAAATACGTCAAAATTTAAAGGCGGTATTCCTTCAATAGGTTTTAATTCAAACTCCCTGATTTCGGCCTTAAGTAAAGTCTCAGATATAGATTTTTATTCCTCGCGCTCCCTCTTTTCTTTTCGAGTTGATAATCAAACTTTCTTCATTATTTTTGTCTTATAGCTTGCAATTCCAACATCCTCACTTTTGTAGGTGGGAGATGGGAAATGCATAGTTTCTGGATATACCCACAGGGCATTTATACGATCTTGCATTTAGGGGGAGTTAAAATCCCCTCCGAACCGGGTCTTAATTTATAGGTATACTAATTATATATAAAAAATTCGGTTTTGAGTAGCTACTAATTATAGTAGGTAGGCATGAAAAAGGCCGACTAATTACAATTGTGTGACAAATTGGGTACGTCCCCCTTTGTCACCCCGTCACCGGCATGGCGACAAAAAAGGTGACAAATTGGGTACGTCCCCCTTTGTCACCCAGACATATGACATGTCCGTCAAACAAAATAAGCCCTGATAAGCTAATTTATCAGGGCTTATTTAGCACTAATCAAGTTAAGGAGGGTTAGCGTTTAAACTTGATATAGATTGGGGTTCCATTTTTTTTGGTTCCCTCATTGGTATTGGCTGGAGTATGGGTATTTTGCCAGCAGACAGTTTCCCAATCTGGGTGAACTTCATCTGGATCATTCCTAACTATGTCTATAGCAGTTATAGGAGGGAGTTTAGGGTCCCAAGATGCCCATAGGTTTATGGAACCATCTTTTTTATTACTGTTAAGGTCTATACCAACACAATAATATTCTAGATAGTTTTTATTATGGGTCTTCATAGCAGCTTGGGCAGCAACGGTGCTACCAGTATATTCCATAAAGAAGTCAGTTATGGCACCATTTGGATCTTCATCCTCATAGTAGGCTAGGAAGACATAGTTGCCACCTGCACCCTCATCCATATCTACATCAAGAAGTTGGAAGTTAGGCTCAACATTTTTTCTAGCATCATTTGCATTCTTGTAGGATAGGAGTTGGAAATTCTTAATATATTTTTCCACTGGCCAGTTATGGTTTTTGGCCTGGGCTGCTTCTAGTTTCTTAAAGGCATCTTCTAGTTGGGCCCTTCTTTCATTTGTATTAGCCAGTTCCCATATTGGTACAAGGGCCCTGGTGGCTTTGTTACCAAAGTCAACCAATGTTCCTGTGTATTCTAAAGAACTTGCCCATTTAGCCAAAGCATTGGGATCAGAAAGTTGGCCTTTATTCAAACTTATACCGCCATAAGATGCAAATTCTTCGCGTCTGTTGCTATCATACGCGGCTTTGTTTGTAACATTTTTATATTCGCCACTGGCACTGGCCTTGAGCACAACCACATTAAATTCTGCCTTGGCTGCAATAGAAAAGTTTTCAAAACTGGTTGATGCCTTAGAGCTGGCGGTAACACTATAATCTGCTCGGCCTCCTGTAATAGAATCCACAAGGACATAATGGCCGAAGGTATCAAAAATTGTTTTAGCAGAGACATTTTTGTCATTTAACATTTTTTTGGCATCGGCAGTAAGATAATTCTTAAAATCAGTCGGTGCCTTAATATAGACTCCGTAT
>DASRMO010000226.1:0-4177 GCA_035647895.1 Clostridia bacterium | reverse complement strand
TAAATACTCAATCCATAACTAAATATATGTTCATTATCTTATCATATACTTCATATATAAGTAACCCTCTAACCTGAAAAAATTTTTCGGCTACGATTTTATAGACAATAAAAAAGCAACCAAGATTGCTTTTCTATTGTTTGAGCTATTAGATTTAATCAATCATTTTAATGGAGGATGCATCCTGATTCAGCCCGCTATACCGATGGGCAAAACTGTAACAACGTACGTTTTTATTAAATATTTATATGGCAACTTAACGATTTAATCTAATATTTCAGTGACAGTGGCAAATTCATAACCCTGTTCTATGATCCAATCTATCATAATGGGCAATGTATCCACCGTATTTTTTACTGTCTTTGTATTACCGCTATTATGCATCAATATAATTCCACCCGGCTTCAGTTGTTGTTTTACATATTTCATCATCTGTTCACCCGATGTGCCGGCCCAATCCCTGGTGTCTACCGACCAATTGACAATTTTATACCCCAGGGAGTCGATCAATTGTTTATCCTGTGTTTTAACTGCCCCATAGGGGGGCCTGAATATCGGTGTATATTCACCAAATACATCTATTAATAATTCCTCTGTTTTTAGTATTTCACTTTCCTTTGATTTTTTTGATATTTTAGGCAAATATTTATGGCTCCAACTGTGATTACCTATTTCATGGCCCCTGGCACGAATATCCTTCAAAACATCCGTATTTCTTGCAGCATTTTGTCCTACTATAAAAAAAGTGGCCTTGATATTATACTCATCCAATATATCTAAAATTTGTGGCGTAAGTTCGGATTCCGGACCATCGTCAAAAGTAAGGGCAACTAACTTTTGGGTCCCGTCCCCAGAATAATGAATTTTTATATTGCCGGAATCCGGTTCTTCTTCCGGTTCTGTCTCGTTTTCATTGTTTTCCTCATTATCATCGATACTTTCGTTGTCTTCGTCTTCCACAATTTCTTCATTTTTATCCTCATCGGAATCTATTATATCTTCTTCATTTTTATTATTATCAATATGCTCTACATTCCAGGTCGGAAGACTTTGAGCATCTTCTTCATCATTATCCAAATCCGTTAAAGAATCTGATGCCCCGACCATTGTACAACCTGTAATTATAAATATACCTAAAACAACTATTAAAAAAATGTTAAATATACGCTTCTTCATTTCAGTCTTTCCCCTCATCCTGTGTAATATCCGATGATAACTTACTACTATCAGTATACTGAAATATTTGTCGAAATGCATTACAAAATCGTAACAATATAAATTGAGATTTTGCCCGGAAAAATTTCAATCATACATAATAAAACTATACTACTTCACAATTTTGATCTTATCTATTACGGCCATAGCGATATTGGAAGAATGATCCGCAATACGCTCTAAATTACTGATAATATCTACAAATACAATACCGGAACTTGGGATACACCGCCCGGCGCTCAACCTTCCTATATGATTTCCCCTCAAGGTTCTCTCCAGGTAATCTGTCTGTCTTTCCATTTCGAGCACTTCCATAGCCAATTCCCCGTCTATAGTCTCCAGGGCAGCTAGTGCATCTATGTAGGATCTCAAAACCAATTCTGTCATCTGTCTTAACTCTTCTATTGCCACATCCGAAAAAACCAACTGACTATTAATCAATTCCTGTGCCAATTCCACTAAATTTTCGGCATGATCCCCCACCCTTTCTATGTCATTTATTGTATTAAAAAGTCCATCCACAGTTTCCCTATTTTCTGTAGAAATATTGGTATTGGATAATTTTATAAGATAGATCGAAATTTCCTTCTCCATCTCATTGATTATCTTTTCTATACGCAATGTATCATCAATTTTACTTTGTTCCTTGTCAAAAATTGCATCTAAAGCATTTTCTAAAGATAATCTCGCTATGTTACCCATGTGAAGAGTTTCCCTTATAGCACTCGCCAATGCTATAGGAGGTGTTTCCAACATACGATCGTCAATATATTTGATGCCTTCGGTCTTCTCCTCTTCCCCTGAAATAAATTTGTCGGTCAAATAGACAAAAATGTTAGAAAAAGGTAACATGATGATTGTATTTGTAATATTAAATATGGTATGGGCATTGGCAATTTGCCTTGAAACAGCACGGGCAGTAGTTCCCGGGTTTATCATTGTTATAATTTGATACAGAGGTTTCTGCAATAATGCAACAAAAATTACGGTTCCAAATATATTAAATATTACGTGAACCGCCGCCGCCCTTTTAGCGGCTCGATTAGCCCCTATACTTGAAAATAAAGCAGTTATGGTTGTACCAATATTGATCCCGAATAAAACGGGCAACCCCGATGAAATGGGAATAAGCCCCTGGGATGCCAATGCTAATAAAAGACCTGTGGATGCACTGCTGCTTTGAAGCACTGCCGTAATTATAAATCCCGCTAATACGCTTAAAATCCTATGTTCCCCAAGGCCGGTCAGAACATTTTTAAAACCCTCATATTCGCCTAAAGGCTCTAAAGAATCACCCATGAATTTCATACCCAAAAACAAAATACCAAAACCAATAAATGCTTCGGCAACCTGTTTTATTCTAGGTTTTTTGGAAAAAAGCCATACTGCTACGGAAATTCCTACAATAATCGGAGCATATTGATCAATTTCAAATGTAATTATCTGGGCAGTAACGGTTGTTCCAATATTTGCCCCCATAATAATGCCTATAGCCTGAGCAAGAGTCATCACGCCTGCATTAACAAAACCGACTATCATTACAGTAGTCGCACTGCTGCTCTGTACAATCATGGTTGTAACGGCACCTGCAACAATCGCAATAAAACGGTTACTGGTCAACATTCCGATAATAGATTTTAATTTGTTTCCTGCAACTTTTTGAAGCCCTGTACTCATGATCTTCATCCCGTAGAGGAATAATCCCAGGCCTCCTACAAGGCCAAAGACGATCTCCATTTAAAAATTCCTCCCATCATAATTTCCCATAGATATTTTATGATGATATTCCGACATAATAATATATTGAAACTCACCCTATACTTCTATACCTTGAACAAACACATTTATCTGCCCAACTTCTATATCGGTCATGGCCTCAATGGCCTTTTTCACCTTTTCCTGTACCGTTCTTATGATCTCAGGAATAACAACTCCATATTTAATCACTACCGAAAGATTTATAACAATCTGAGTTTCTTCATTCGTAACCCTTACCCCCTTCCTAGAAGCCGTGTTTTTGCTGAAAAATTCAGTTATTCCCACGGGCAACCCCCCACTAAATGCGACTATACCTTCTATTTCTTCTACTGTTTTTTTAACTATAGACATGATGACCTCATTAGAGATTCTGATTTTGCCCCTTCCGGAAATTATCTCCACATGTATCCCTCCAAAAAATATTATATTAATATATTTCCAATATTACATGACTTTTACCCAAAAAAATATGTCACCTGCAGATACTCCTCATAAGTATTTATATTTTTAAAGCAGAGCATGTTCGAATCAAATCTTTTTATTTCTTCCTCCGTTATTTTTTTTGTCTTCATATTTTCAAAAGCACTCGTTATCTTGTATTTCCCTCTCTTTAATAGCATCTCAAACTCCGGAATACAACCCTTCCCATATATTGCGTGAAGGGGCTGGTAATACTTCTCGGAAGATAGTACCGCCGAATCCTCATTTTTTAATAGATTAACCATACATTCATTCTGATTGGTATTAACAAAAGGCACTATCACATCCTCACCTTTTAATAAGTTCACCATATATTTAATTAACCCGGTATTAACAAAGGGCATATCACAAGCTATAGCAAATATATGAGAAGTTTCACTTTGCTTTAACCCGGAGTACAGGCCTATTAAAGAACTTTTTCCTTCAACATTTATGCAATCCCTAACAAATCTCACACCTTCCAACATATCATATTGTTCCGGTTCGTTGGTTACTACCAGTATTTCGTTAAATATACCTTGTAGCGGATTAACTACCCTCTCAATCATTGTCTCGTTTCCCAATTTAAGCAATGCCTTATTCCTGCCCATCCTGGTGCTGCCGCCGCCTGCCAGTACCGCAGCGGTCACTTCCTTACTGTCCACTTTTATCAGTCCTCCAACATAACGGCATATAAAGATAGATTATAAATAGTCCAACTCAATTATATCACATACCCATATGA
>DASRMO010000225.1:0-5302 GCA_035647895.1 Clostridia bacterium | reverse complement strand
TCATCAAATCTATGCCCTAAACCAAAGCTGTCCACCTGCGGTTTTAAATTGGAATACTGTCCGCCCGGAATTTCATATTTATAAATTTCCGCCGTTGCAGATTTTAAATCAGATTCAAATTGTTCGAAAACCGGTCTTACGGCACTCCAATAATGAGAAAGTTTTTGTAAATCATCCGTATTCATTTTGGTATCCCTGGAAGTATTCTCCAGAGCCGCAACAACCGAATTTAAAGACGGTTGACTGGTGAGCCCGGACATACTGCTGATAGCAACATCCGCAATATCCACTCCCGCATCTACCGCCATCAGCACGGTAGCAACACCGTTGCCTGTGGTATCATGGGTATGAAGATGTATGGGAATAGAAATTTCATTCTTTAATGCTTTAATCAGCTTTTGTGAAGCATAGGGCTTCAAAAGAGCGGACATATCTTTTACGCCTAATATATGGGCACCTGTTTTTTCAATTTCTTTAGCCAAATCCACATAATATTTCAAAGTATATTTATCCCTGTTCGTATCCAGGATATCTCCGGTGTAGCACATACAGGCTTCTGCAATTTTACCGGTTTTTAATACCTCATTAATAGCCACTTCCATGCCTTTTAACCAATTTAGAGAATCAAAAATCCTGAATACATCTATGCCGGTCTCTGCAGCCTCTTGAATAAAGGCCCTTATAACATTGTCCGGATAATTTTTATAGCCCACCGCATTGCTGGCTCTCAAAAGCATCTGAAATAAAATATTTGGTATTCTTTCGCGCAGTACTTCTATACGTTCCCAGGGTGATTCCCTTAAGAAGCTGTAGGATGCATCAAAAGTAGCTCCGCCCCACATCTCTATGGAAAACAAATCCCCTGCTAAAACAGAAGTTGCTTTAGATACTTTTGCCATATCTATAGTTCTCAGCCTTGTTGCCATCAGGGACTGATGGGCATCCCTCATAGTGGTATCGGTCAACAATAGTTTATCCTGATTTCTAATCCACTTTACTAACCCTTCGGGACCCTCATTATCCAATATTTGTTTTGTACCGTACTGTTCTTCGGATCTTGTTACATACGGAACCACCGGTATATCATATTCCTTTTTTATTCCTTTTGTTTCATTTACTACTTTTTCCCCAATATATTTGAGCAGTTTTAATTCCCTGTCGCTTTGAGGTATGATATCGAAGAGCTCGGGATTGTTTTCTATAAAACCGGTATTGGATTCGCCTTTTCTAAAGGTTTCATGATTTAACACATTGATCAAAAATCCAATATTAGTTTTAACGCCATTGATTTTAGATTCTGTCAGGGAACGGATTGATTTTCTGATAGCATCTTCAAAAGTTCTCGATGAAGATGTCACCTTTACTAATAAATTGTCATAATATGGGCCGATTTCAGAACCGGTGAAACCGCTGCCCCCGTCTAATCTTATACCGGGCCCGGAACTCGTTCTATATACATCGACCTTTCCCGTGCTCGGTGAAAATCCGCTGCTTGCATCTTCACAAGTTATTCTACATTCTATGGCATATCCCCTGGGGATTATATCCTGTTGGGATTTGATTCCTATTTTCGGATCGTCTAAAGAATAACCTTGGGCTATCAGGATTTGATTTTGCACAATATCAATGCCGGTCACCACTTCTGTAATTGTATGCTCTACCTGTATTCTAGGGTTCACTTCGATAAAATAATGATTCCCGTAATCATCCAGTAAAAACTCTACCGTCCCGGCATTTTTATAATTTACTGCCCTTGCTATTTTTAAAGCATCTTCGCATATTTCCCCTCTCTTTTCGTCAGAAAGAGATATGGCCGGGGTAAATTCCACCAGCTTTTGATGCCTCCTCTGTACGGAACAATCTCTTTCATAGAGATGTACTATGTTACCGTATTCGTCTCCCAATATCTGCACCTCTATGTGTTTGGGCCTCTTTAAATATTTTTCAACAAAAATATTGTCATTGCCGAATGCTTTTTTAGCTTCACTTTTGGCACTGTTAAAAGACTCTACAAGTTTATCCTCCGAATTTACAACACGCATTCCTCTTCCGCCGCCTCCGGCGGCAGCCTTGAGCATGACCGGATATCCGCAATGTTCGGCAAATTCTATCAGTTTTTTTTCTGAAGTAATGGGTTTTTCCACACCGGGTATCGTCGGCACATCTACTTCCTTTGCAATCAATTTAGACTTTATCTTATCTCCCAATTTTCCGATTGTCTTATAGGAAGGCCCAATGAACACAATTCCCGCCTTTTCACATTTTTGTGCAAATTCCGGATTTTCGGCCAGAAACCCATACCCCGGGTGAATAGCATCTACCCCTTTCTTTAGTGCCAAACCGATTATCTCTTCAATATTCAAATATGCCTCTATAGGGCCTTTATTTCTACCTATTAAATAAGATTCATCCGCCTTTGTTCTAAAAAGAGAACGTTGATCCTCATTGGAATAAACTGCCACGGTTCTGATTCCCAACTCACGGCAGGCCCTGAAAACCCTGATGGCGATTTCACCCCTGTTTGCTACTAATATACGTTTAAATTTCTTTATTTCCATCTTTCCCACCTCCTCCTATAAAGACGGCAGGAGGTTCAAACATCCTACGGTCTTTATAATTACATATTCGCTATAACCGCATCCGTAAATTCAGTGGTGGACAATTTGCCTCCAATGTCTACGGTGCAGTTTTCCTTATTCTTAAGTATATTTTTCAAAGCTTCTTCAATCTTAAAAGCTGCCTCAGCTTCATCAATATGCTTTAACATCATTGCACCGGACAATATAGCCGATATAGGATTTGCTATATTTTTACCCGCAATATCGGGAGCCGAACCATGAACAGGTTCAAATATGGCAAAATCATCTCCGATATTGCCGCTGGGTGCAATTCCCAGTCCCCCTATCAAGCCCGCACCTAAATCGGATAATATATCCCCATATAGATTCGGTGCTACGATGACGGAAAAATCCCTCGGGTTCATGACCATTCTCATTGCCATGGCATCTACAATTATATCTTCAAATTGAATATCTTTGTACTTATTTGCTACTTCCCTGCCCACCCTAAGAAATAATCCGTCCGAAAGTTTCATGATATTTGCCTTATGTGTAAGGGTTACCTTTTCCCTCTTTTCCTGCCTTGCAAGTTCAAATGCAAAGTTGCATATTTTGAGGCTGGCATCCCTACTTATTATTTTAACACTCTGTGCTATATCATCGTTAACCATAAATTCTATACCCGTATATAAACCTTCCGTGTTTTCCCTCACAACGACAAAATCTAAATCCTTATATAAAGAGTCTATACCGTCAAAGGACTTTACAGGCCTTATATTAGCAAACAACTTGAAATGCTGCCTCAATGCAATATTTACACTTCTAAAACCCGTACCAACCGGTGTTGTAAGAGGGCCCTTCAGAGCGATCTTATTTTTCTCTATGCTTTTTATTGTTTCCTCCGGCAATGGATTGCCGTATTTTTCGTATGCCGAGAGCCCTGCCTCCTGTCTGTCCCAATTGATTTTAACGCCTGCTTTTTCTATTATTTTAATCGTCGCATCTATAATATCTTTTCCTATTCCATCTCCATAAATTAAAGTGATTGTTTTGTTCATGCCCTTCCTCCCATTGTTTATTTATATTATAACTTTTGTACATCTGCCCTATCCTTCATTTTCTGACTTGTAAGCAGACACAGGGGGACGGTAGGCTGTGAAAATTATCACCCCGGACGCAGCAAAGAATCTCAAACGGCTCAAAATACAGATCCTTCGCATTCGCTCAGGATGACAAAAAGTAAGGAAAGTACCTTTTCACACAATTTGACGGTTCTTTTGTGTTGTTGTGAAGACACAAAAGAACCGTCCCCGCTGTGTCCCCGCTGTGTCCCGCGTCCAACTGTCCAACCGGCCAACTGCCTAATCGGCCAACTGTCCAACAATGTTTAATAGCCCCCCGCTCTTTAATATGCCGATATATCTTTCCGATATATTCAAATTCACGGTATATTCCAGATTTTTCGTTTTATTTAGAACTATCAGCTCACCCGAATCCATACTGGAAAGAACATTCTGAATTTCCAACTCGTCAAAGGCATCTATAGTCAAATAATCATCGCTGTTTTTAAATGTTAAAGGCATAATCCCATTGTTTATGAGGTTGTTCCTATGAATTCTTGCAAAAGATTTAGCTATAACAGCTTTTATACCTAAGTACAACGGAGCCAAAGCCGCATGTTCCCGGCTGGAACCTTGCCCGTAATTTAAACCGCCAACTATCATACCGCCGCCATATTTTTTAGCATTTGCTGAAAAATCCTTATCGACCTGATTAAAACAAAATTCGGATAAATAAGGTATATTTGACCTATACGGCAGCAAATGTGCATTTGAAGGCATAATATGGTCCGTAGTTATTCCATCGCCAACCTTTAACAAAACCTTTCCCGTGATTAAATCCTCCGATGGTTTACTTTTAGGAAAGGGTTTTATGTTTGGCCCGCGTATTATTTCTACGGTCTCGCCTTCTTTAGCCGGCTCAACTATCAGATTATCATTTATTAAAAATGCATCCGGAAGTTCTATGTCTAAATCCACATCTTTATCAAAATCTTCGACGGATACGATATAACCTTTTATCGCGGACATAGCCGCTATTTCAGGGCTCGATAGATAAACATCGGCAGTATCCGTACCGCAGCGCCCTTTAAAATTTCTATTAAATGTTCTTAAAGAGACCCCACCGGTATTAGGAGCCTGCCCCATACCTATACAAGGCCCGCAAGCACTTTCCAATACTCTTCCGCCCGCACCTATAATCTTAGCCAGCGCCCCATTTTTCGACAACATGGTAAGCACCTGCTTAGAACCCGGGGATACCACCAGCGAAATATTTTCATGTACGGTTTTACCGTCCAATATGTTTGCAACCTTCATTAAATCCATGAAGGATGAATTTGTACAGCTGCCGATGGCTACCTGAGTAAGTTTTGTTCCCCTCACTTCCCTTGCGGGAACCACGGCATCCGGAGAATGAGGACAGGCAATCATAGGTTCTAATTTATCCAAATCTATATCTATGATTTCACTATAGACGGCATCTTCATCCGCCGATAACGGTGTATAATCTTTTTCCCTGCCCTGTGCCTTTAAAAAGGCTAGTGTATTTTCATCAGACGGAAAAATTGAAGTTGTGGCTCCAAGCTCCGCACCCATATTGGTTATTGTACCCCTTTCAGGCACCGACAAGTATTTTATGCCCTCCCCGGCGTATTCAAATACCTTATGTACGCCGCCCGAAAC
>DASRMO010000224.1:0-5668 GCA_035647895.1 Clostridia bacterium | reverse complement strand
AGCAGATAAAAAACCTGAAATAATAATTGTATTTAAAAGCATGCCCGCCAAAAGTATGAAAAGAGTTGGAAATAATGAAAACTTACCGATCCCTCCTCCTATTAATAAATATATTAAAGAGATTAATGATGTTACTATCATACTCTGCGATATATTAAAAATCGTCTTATAGGCGGGTAAATTCAAGGTATGTATATAACCTTTTCCCGGTACCTTTGGGAACCTGAATAAAAATCCAAGTACGGCTGAAGTAGCAGCTAATATGGGGCCGCCGACAATAACAGTTGCAATATTGATTGCGTACCCAACGGATACCCCAACAGTATTACCGGGCATGGGAATCAACAATGATTCCACAACTATAGACAGAACAGCCCAAAATATTAATAATTTAAACTCCGGAATATTAAAATTAAAAAGCGAATATATGTATATGATTGCCGCGATTATTGCTATAAACCATAAATAAATTTTTGCCTTAGTATTCAGATTCATTATAATTCCCCTTTGAAATATTGGAACAATTGCTTAAAAATTGCCATCCATCGCCGCCCGGAAATAAAGTAATCTTAATCTATTAAAATTAATGCCGGCTAACTTTTATTTGACTAGATTAGTGAATAATTAGCACCTGCTGCTAATAATAAAGCAAGCACGCTCATTAATGCTATAGCTATTCTTTTCATCGAATATAGCCCCCTTTTGGAAGTACTCTGCTGTTCGCTAGTGCAGCATGCTATATTCGCTCCGCTAAGAAAAAATGCATGATTAGCCGGCAATGTTGCTATTTATTTAATATTGGTATCAAATGAAACTATTTGCAATTTCTACACACTTATAACAAGTTGAAGGATACCTATTTCGTTATTACGCGATTTATTGCATCCAGTGTTGCCTTTACTACAGCAACCTCATAACTATTATTCATTACACAGGAACCACATAACCTTTGCTCAATGTCATTGATTATTCCTATAATAACCACCAGTACAACCTTATTATTAGATATGAGTGTAGTCCTTATATCTTCAAATGCAAAAATATAATCACAATCACATGCCTCTTCAATTGTCTTTAAAGTTACATCTACCAGCATTCTCTCCTTATTTCTGATGGTATTTACTCCGGAAATGATATTCTCATAGACATTGTCCGAATTTCTTATGCCTACTTTTATTGCTGCCTTTGTGCCCAGAATATCACTAGAAACCCCTTCTAATTTTAGTCTGCATTTTGCTTTTTTCAAGTTCCCATCCGGAATCTGTGCAATACTTATTTTTTTATGATCTATAGGGATATTATAGCTCGCCACAAGAACCGATTGAATGTCTCGGGCTATTTGTTTTGCACCCCTTGTATCGTTGGAGACAATATGTATTTCATGTATCTGATCGTTTCCGTTTGTAATAATCTTACAGGAAACAACTGAATCTATCATTTCTAGGTTACTTTCTATACTAAATAAATCCATAATATCCCCCATTTACATTAAATTTTCACCATTATTTTAAATAATAACACTATTTTACCATTTATTCAACATGTTCGACAAAATTTTACCATATATTCGGCAAATTTTATCTTAAAATCTTGAATTGATGAATTTTAATGAAGATTTCAACGCATAATAAAGACCAACCCTTCTTTAGGTTGGCCTTTATTATATATTATTATATTTATTCATACTCTATTTCCGATATCCTTCTGTATGTTTCATACGTATCCCTCGCATCTTTTTCCGCCGCATTGAACAATTCATCCGCCAGTTCCGGAAATACATTCATAATTTGAGAATACCTGACTTCACCATGAATAAATTCCTTGAAAGATTCCGTCGGTTCTTTAGAATCCAATATAAATGGATTTTTTCCATGTTTCTTTAATTCGGGATTATATCTATATAAATGCCAATACCCGGCCTCCACAGCTTTTTTTTGCTGTCTGACAGAGCTACCCATCCCGGCCTTAATACCGTGACTTATACATGGGGCGTAACAGATAATAACCGATGGCCCTTTATAGGCCTCCGCCTCAGTGACGGCTTTTACAAAATGATTCATATCAGCGCCGAGAGCTACTTTAGCTACATAGACATATCCATAGACAATAGCCATCAAACCCAGGTCTTTTTTTCGTATTTTTTTACCGGAGGCAGCAAATTTGGCTACCGCAGCCGTAGGTGTCGCTTTAGATGCCTGCCCGCCGGTATTTGAATATACCTCCGTATCCAATACTAAAATATTTACATCCTCACCGGAGGCTATTACATGATCTAAGCCCCCATAACCTATATCATAGGCCCAACCATCCCCACCTATTATCCATATGGATTTTTTAACCAGATGATCTCTTAACCCGAAAATTTCTTTTATTATGGGTTCTTCTATACTGTTATGCTCACTTATTAAGTGTAACAATTCTTCGGTAATCTCCTTAGTTTTTTCACCATCATCTTTGTTTGATAACCATTGTTCAAATAAATCCTTATAACATTCATCTAAGTTGGATTCTAACCCCTTCTTCATTAAATCAGCTATTTTATCTCTCGCCTGTCTCGAAGCCAAGGCCATACCATATCCAAATTCCGCATTATCTTCAAACAGAGAATTTATCCAAGCAGGCCCCCTGCCGCAGGGCAATGTCGAATATGCAATGGATGGAGCGCTGGCACTCCAAATTGAAGAACAACCCGTTGCATTTGTAATCATCATCCTGCCTCCGTAAAGTTGGGTAAGCAATTTTACATAAGCAGTTTCTCCGCAACCGGGGCAAGCACCGCTGAATTCTAAAAGAGGCATCGCAAACTGGCTCCCTTTTACGGTTTTTTTCTCTATTAAATTATCTTTATAGCTTATATTGTTTATGACGTATTCCCAATTTTCTGCCTGCCTGACAATTTCTTTTTCGGCATCTATCATAACTAATGCCTTCTCCGGTGCCGGACAGATATCCGCACAATTAGAACAACCCGTGCAATCTAACGGACTTATCTGAATGCGATAACCCAAGCCTTCCAGCCCCTTACCTGCGGCTTCCTTAGTTTCAAATGTATCCGGTTTCTCCCTCATCTCTTCTTCATTTAAAAGGAACGGCCTGATAGTAGCATGGGGACAGACATAGGAGCACTGATTGCACTGAATGCAATTTTCTGTCTGCCATTGGGGCAATATTATGGCAATACCCCTTTTTTCGTAGGATGTTGTTCCGAGAGGAAAGGTACCGTCTTCCATACCTTCAAAAGCGCTGACAGGCAACTCATCACCCTCATGCCTTGCCATCGGCCTCTGTATATTTTTTACAAAATCCGGTTCGCCTTTCACGGGCCTTGAATAGGCAGGAGCATCCTCCTCCGCATTTCTCCAACTTACAGGAACATCCACCTTAATTAGTTCATTTACTCCCCTTTCTACTGCCTTATAATTCATCTCTACAACTTTTTCGCCCTTTCTGCCATAAGTATCCGCTATAGCTTCTTTTAAATATTCAACAGCATCCTCTATCGGGATAACTTGGGCTAATTTAAAAAATGCAGACTGCATGACCATATTAATCCTTCCGCCCAACCCTATTTCCTTAGCAATATTTATTGCATCAATAATATAAAAATTAATATTTTTATCTGCTATAGTTTTTCTTATAATTGCAGGAATTTTTTCGTCTAATTCTTTCACAGACCAGGAGCAATTCAATACAAAGGTCCCGTTTTCCCTCAGTCCCTCCAAAAGATCATAATGATAAACATAAGAACTATTATGACAAGCGATAAAATCAGCGTTATAGATTAAATAAGGTGACCTTATTGGGGTTTTGCCGAATCTCAAATGTGAAATAGTTGTACCGCCCGATTTTTTACTATCATAGGAAAAATATGCCTGTGCATACAGATCTGTTTTATCTCCTATAATTTTGACCGCCGTTTTATTCGCCCCTACCGTACCATCGGAACCTAACCCCCAAAACTTACATCTTATAGTCCCCTCAGGTGAAGTTTCTACGATATCTTCTTCCGGAAGGGATGTGTGAGTTATATCGTCTATTATGCCGATTGTAAAACCATCCTTTGGTTTCTCATTTTCTAGATTTTTAAATACTGCAATAATTTGTGATGGGGTAGTATCCTTCGAACCCAAACCGTACCTCCCCCCAACAATTATAGGCCGATTATCCTTTTCGTAAAATAAACTTTTAATATCCTTGTAAAGCGGCTCGCCCGATGACCCCGGTTCTTTTGTCCTGTCTAATACCGCAATGCTTTTTACTGTTTTGGGAAATATGTCAAAAAAATATTTTTCTGAAAAAGGCCTGTAAAGATGTACTTTTATAATTCCGAGCTTTTCTCCTTTTTTATTGAGATAATCCACTACCTCCTCTATTGTTTCACACACAGAACCCATTGCGATAATGATATCTGTCGCATCCTTTGCTCCATAGTAAGTAAAGGGTTTATACACTCGCCCGGTTATCTCGCTGATTTTATTCATATATTCTGCAACTATATCCGGAATTTTGTCATAAAATCTGTTTGCAGCCTCCCTGCCCTGAAAATAAATATCGGGATTCTGTGCTGTTCCTCGGATTACAGGATGTTCGGGATTTAATGCTCTATCCCTGAACTGTTTTAATGCTTCATAATCTAATAATTTTGCTAAATCTTCATATTCAATAACATCCACATTTTGAAATTCATGAGATGTTCTAAAACCATCAAAAAAATGTAAGAAGGGCACTCTGCCCTTAATGGCTGCCAAATGTGCTATCCCTGCTAAATCCATAATTTCTTGCACTCCGGAGGAAGCCAACATTGCAAATCCGGTTTGTCTCGCAGCCATCACATCCTGATGATCCCCAAATATGGATAGGGCATGAGTTGCAATAGCCCTAGCACTTACATGAAATACAGCCGGCAGAAGTTCCCCGACCATCTTATACATATTTGGAATCATCAATAATAATCCCTGGGAAGCCGTATATGTAGTGGTTAACGCACCGGCCTGCAGGGATCCGTGTACCGCCCCGGCAGCTCCCGCTTCCGATTGAAGTTCCGCCACCCTTACCGGTTGCCCAAATATATTTTTTTTACCATGGGCAGACCATTCATCTATGCCTTCCGCCATGGGGGAGGACGGTGTGATAGGGTATATGGCCGCTACATCGGTGAAGGCATAGGATATATAAGCGACTGCTTCGTTACCGTCCATTGTTCTTCTTGTTTTATTCATTTCCTTTCTCCTTTTGTGATGATTTTATTGTATTGTATTTATTATTTTACTTTTATGCTATAATCATGCACAAACCGGGAGAGATTATTTAATTAAAACCCTAATTTTGTTATTTATATAACACATACATTTAAGTCCAAAATTTAATAAAAAATACATTCGATTACGGTTTCGAATATGAATAACTCTTACAACTCATTTCAACAAAAAATCCTGAAATTCGCACCACGGGCACTCCTGTTTATATTCCTACGGAGTAGATTAAGGTTGCAAACTCGCTACGCTCGAACATGCGCAATTTCTTTACGGATTTTTCATTTCCCGGCTGTTTGCCGGACAGGCAATTCGTTGAGAGTTATAGTCATATTCTGCAAATGTAATCTCATTGTATTTTTTATTAAGTATCTATACTATCCATTTATATATTGAACATACAACAAACCCAGACA
>DASRMO010000223.1:0-3952 GCA_035647895.1 Clostridia bacterium | reverse complement strand
GTTTTTAGCTTATGATTTATGAGTTTACCTCGGAATACAAACTATTTGACCTATCTGTAAAGCATTCGGATTTACACCCGGGTTAGCTGCTATAATAGCATTTACTGTTGTGTTAAATCTTATGGCAAGAAGATAGAAGGTATCGCCGGGCCTGATTGTATAAGAGCTTGTTCCCGCAGGGCATGTATGTGGCGGTGGAACACTGCAATCTACACCGAGTGCGGTCCATGTCTGTATACCTACTATTCCGTCTACGGCAATATGCGTATCCCTCTGGAAGGCCATAACGGCAGATTGAGTTCTGGAGCCGAAAATACCATCAATGGGGCCGGGATCATATCCTTCATTTCTTAAGAGTTGTTGCAGTTGCTGTACCGAAGCACCTCTGCTGCCAATTCTCAATGTAGGGCATTGTACTGTTGGGGGCGGCGTGGTTCCCACAGGTATGCAAACTATTTGGCCTATGGATAATCTGTCCGGATCGACCCCGGGATTGGCCGCTAACATAGCATCAAGAGACACATTGTAGGTAATGGATAACCTATAGAATGTGTCTCCGGCTCTGATGGTATATGCTGTAGTGCCGCTAGGGCAAGAACGTTGGCTATAATACATAATTACTCTCCTCCTTCATTATGAGAAATATGTTATAAAATCATAGTATACTATAGTATATTAATATAGAGAGAATTGGTGCCAACGGAGCGAAGAACCTCAAAATATTCCGGGAGCTAAAAACATGCCACCATCTCGGAATATGCCGGGGCCTTTAAATATTCCTAAATCTTAGGATATTTAGTGTTCCTAAAGCAAATGGATATATGGTACGGTAGAAACACAACATAGTAAATATTTTTAGAAACAGGATAAATTGAAACAACCATAGAAGCCTTGAAAATTGCTATAATTTTTGAGGCTTTCTTATTGTATCGAATCGCAAAAATAAAGGTTCATATCTCCTAATCCTGAATTTCATGAACAGGCTTTCTTATTGTATCGAACAACGGGAATAAAGGTTACAAAACATTTTCAGGAATTTTAATAAAATTCATTGACACGGTATGGATATCCTTATTATACTTATTTTTAGTGATTAAAGTTTATTACAGACGGGTTATCAGAATATTGATAAAATAATATATTTATTATGGTTTCTTTGCGGATAACCCCCACGGCTAAAGGAGGGTATTTAATGAGCCAAAATATAATCGATTTAAAGAATATAACTAAAATCTATGACGGTGAAACCCTTGTTTTAGATAATATTGATCTATATATAAGAAAAAACGAATTTTTAACATTATTAGGGCCGAGTGGATGCGGTAAAACCACCACATTGAGAATTATTGGCGGATTTGAGTACCCGACAAAGGGGGATGTTTTTTTTGAGGGCAAAAGGATCAACGATTTGCCGCCCTACAAAAGGCAGATAAATACGGTATTTCAAAAATACTCCCTATTTCCTCATATGAATATATTTGAAAATATAGCCTTTGGGCTTAGAATAAAAAAGATATCGGAAAGGGAGATCAAAACAAAGGTGGAGGAGATGCTGCAGCTTGTGGGGATGGGAAACTTTGCAAAAAGAGCTGTGGATTCTTTGAGCGGCGGGCAGCAACAGAGGGTGGCCATAGCCAGAGCGCTGGTTAACGAGCCGAAAGTGCTCCTGTTGGATGAACCTTTGGGTGCTTTGGATTTAAAATTGAGAAAGGGCATGCAGATAGAACTTAAGAAAATTCAACAGGAAGTAGGAATTACATTTGTCTATGTCACACACGACCAGGAAGAAGCCCTTACAATGTCGGATACTATTGCAGTCATGAATGAGGGTAAAATACAGCAGATAGGTGCACCGGAGGATATTTATAACGAACCTAAAACTGCATTTATTGCAGATTTTATAGGGGAGAGCAATATAGTAAAGGGAATTATGATCAGGGATTATTTGGTAGAATTTGCAGACAGAACCTTTGTCTGTGTAGATAAAGATTTTGGGGAAAATACGGAAGTAGATGTTGTAGTCAGGCCGGAGGATATTGAAATAACATCGGCGGAAACGGGTATGTTAAAGGGGAAGGTAATCACGAGCACTTTTAAAGGTGTTCATTATGAAATGATAGTCAAAGAAGACGGAAGGCAGTGGATGATACACAGCACTATTACGGCCCCGGTGGGGAGTTATATAGGTATGAATATAGGGCCGGATTTAATTCATATTATGAAAAGAGGTGCCTGATTATGAGAACGAGCCAAAAGATTTTAGCTTATCCTTATATAGTATGGTTGATTATTTTTATAGTTGTTCCGATGATTTTAGTGCTCTATTTCAGTTTGAGTTCCAGGGACGGGGGCATTACTCTGGAAAATTACAGGCGCTTTATATCCCCTGTTTATGGAAAAGTGCTCTACAGATCTTTAAAATTAGCACTCATATCGACTATGTTTTGTTTAGTATTAGGTTATCCCATGGCTATGATTATCGCCGGGGCGGATATTACTAAACGCAACTTGATGGTTCTCTTATTCGTGTTGCCCATGTGGATGAACTTTTTGCTCAGGACTTATGCCTGGATGACTTTATTGGGCAAAAACGGGGTCATAAACAACATATTAGGGTATTTCAACCTCCCGGCATTAAATCTCCTATATAATAATGGTGCCGTAATTTTAGGTATGGTGTATAATTTTATCCCTTTTATGGTGTTACCCATATATTCTGTCCTCGCTAAAATGGACAAAACCCTGATAGAGGCCGCCAAGGATTTGGGAGCGAATGAAATTACGGTTTTTAGAAAAATAACCCTTCCGCTGAGCCTTCCGGGGGTCATAACAGGTATTACTATGGTATTTATGCCGGCTGTCTCTACTTTCGTTATACCTAAATTGCTTGGCGGGGGTCAGTTTATGCTTATAGGAAATCTGGTGGAGCAGCAGTTCACCTATGTTTACGACTGGAATTTCGGCTCCGCAATATCCATAATAATGATGGTCTTTATTTTGATAGCTATGGCTATCATGGCTAAATATGAAGATCCCATGGAGGAGAGTGGTGGATTGTGGTAGTCAGATCCGTTAAAAAAATCTATACATTTTTGATGTTCTTGTTCCTTTATGCTCCCATAATTACCCTGATGATATTTTCGTTCAACGAATCGCGTTCCAGGGGAAAATGGGGCGGGCTCACTCTGCGGTGGTATAGGGAATTGTTTCACGATAGTGTGATAAAGAATGCATTTTATTATACTATAGTGATTGCAATACTTTCGGCGGTTATTTCCACTATAATCGGCACCATAGCCGCCTTGGGAATTCACAATATGAGTTTTTTGGGTAAAAAGGTTGTGCTTAATATAAATTATCTGCCCGTATTGAATCCCGAAATTGTTACGGGGGTATCTCTCATGACATTATTCATATTTTTAAAATTGGAATTGGGCTTTCTGTCCATGCTTCTGGCCCATATCACTTTTTGCATACCCTATGTTGTATTGGCCGTTCTGCCTAAATTGCGGCAATTGAACAAACATCTGGCCGAAGCGGCTATGGATTTGGGTGCTACACCGTCTTATGCCTTCAGAAAAGTGATTTTACCGGAAATTATGCCGGGAATAGTGACAGGTGCCCTGATGGCATTTACTCTTTCCATAGATGATTTTGTAATAAGTTTTTTTACGGCGGGCAGTGGAGTGAGCAATCTTTCGATAACAGTTTATTCTATGGCAAGAAGGGGTATCAACCCGAGAATAAACGCTCTGTCCACATTGATGTTTTCGGCAATATTGATTTTACTCTTAATTATCAATAAGAGGACTGCCGGACAAGAATAAGCACGGGGGTCAGTTCGGGGCTGCCGGAAAAATCCCGAGATATCATTCTGGCCCCATGGTTCATTTAGCTTCGGGTAGGGGCGGACCCGCGTGTCCGCCCTGAATGAACCACTGTACCTGACCCC
>DASRMO010000222.1:0-2206 GCA_035647895.1 Clostridia bacterium | reverse complement strand
GTTTAATACCCTATGTTAAACATTTAAATCATTTGCTTGTAAATCATGAATACAAAAAGGATGTTTTTGATTGATTTAAAACATCCTTTTTTGTTTATAATCTAACCGCTTTCATAAATCTGGCAGCATAATAACTATCTGATAAATTGTCTATTACAATTCTGGCTCTGGACGAGGATGCATGAATTATTTTCCCATCACCTATGTATATCCCTACATGACCTATATTGTCACCTATTCTTCCTGCCGTATCAAAAAATACAAGATCACCTTTTTGTAAATTTGCCCTACTCACAGGCGTTCCAAGCGTAGCCTGCGAACTGGCTGTCCTTGGCAAATTAATTCCTTTAAGTTTTAAATATTCTCCATAATATGTTTTTAATATGTATGATGTGAAGCCGGAACAATCAAAGCTATTTGGCCCATTTCCACCATATGAATACCTTTTGCCTAAATATTTTGCTGTAATAGTATCTATATCATTGAAAACCTCTCTGCTATATCCGGCCCTGTTTACATTAGCGGCATCAATGCGTAGGACCGTAATATACTTACTTTCTACCCAGCCCTCGATGTCTGCCGATGTAATCACATTGTAACATCCTTCAACATAACCTTTTATATAAACTATTTCATCCTTTTTTAATTGTACAATATGAGCGGCATCATCACTTGGTTCCTGTTTTAATATGATAGAATCGGTATTTACATTCCCCTTTGGGAAATTATAGGTGATTTTAATATAATCTGAATGTACCCAGCCCTTAATATTGTTGCTTAAAATAACCTCATACCATTTTTCGGGTGTATCAGATGTATTGATAATAGTAACTGTATCTCCCCGGCAAATTTGAGTAATTCTGGTATTATCAGTGGACGGACCTAACCTTACGTTGAGGACACTCGCTGTTACATCACCTTTTTTAAGGCTATTTTCCATAAATAGATCATCATAAATTACCACTTCATCCGAAGAAATCCACCCTTCACTTTGAGTATCCGAGACCCCGACACGATACCAACCATCCGACACTTCTTTTATAGTAACTCCAGTTCCTATATTTAGCTTGTCCAGTTGTTTGCTATCAAAAGCTTTCTCCTGCCTCATGATTGTTTCAGGTACAATTACTACAGCCTTATAATCTAATCCAAATGCTACGGAAGTAGATAATAACATAGCCATTAGCCCAACATATATGATATATCTACCTTTGCTCTTTAAAATATTCATCATTCCCCCTATTCAAAATAATATTTTTTTCTAATACCATAAACTATTCGACCTATATTCAAATTGTCCTGCTTTTTTCATCATTTTTTTTCATATTTTTTTATTTACACAACAGTAGATAATATCAGCCCATTCAATACAAAACCGGTCAGGAATAAAATTCAAACTCCTGACCGGCTTCGGGCCCAACAATCAAAATACAAAAAATCGATTTAAGGCCGCATTTTTTATAATTTTGCTATTTCCTATTGTTTTATTAATTTATATATTCTCTCTATATCTTTTTTGTCTTTGTTTGCTACAGGCCTAAATATATTTTCCGTTTTACTTCCTCCCCAAAACGCCGGTATATTTTTAAATTCTTCTACTATGACGCCATCCGGCATTTTAGTCAATTTTAATTGTACCATTAGACTATCCGCCTGTTTTGGTATCCTTCTTTCCACGAATAAAAAGTCTCCTAAACTATAATATATTCTTTTACCTTTATATACTTCTATTTCCTGCACCGCATGCGGGTGCCCCCCTATTATTAAATCTATTCCCATATCTATCAAATGACACCCATATGATTTTTGCCTTGGCGTAATCTCGTGGGTATTCTGCCCGCCCCAATGTACCAATGTTACTATGTAATCTGCCCCCATTCCTCTTAAATATCCTATATCTCTTTTTATCATATTATCAGTCGCATAACTTTCATAAAATCCATTATAAGCCAATAAACCTATTTTGAAACCGTCCTTTTCATATATTTCTTTTTTATCGACTTTTATATCACCCAGTTCAACACTGTTTGATTTAATTTCGTTTGTTCCAAACCATTTTATTCCCTCAGTATCAAGATTCTTTATACTGTCATCAAAACCTGATTGTAAATAATCACCCATATGATTATTTACTACCCCGAAGTGTGTTATCCCACTCCTTTTTATTATATCTATATATTTAGGATCTGCCTTATATGTATATATC
>DASRMO010000221.1:0-5013 GCA_035647895.1 Clostridia bacterium | reverse complement strand
CAAATTGTCCTTAATATGTAAAAGGTTATTATTTTCCAGATAAACCCTAGGAACCCTTTTACCTAACATACATATAATTTCATAATTGATAGTTCCAATTTTATCGGCGATATCATCTATGGTGATACCGCTTCCTTTTTGGCTGCTGTATAATACCACCTCATCCCCTGTTTTAATATCTAAGCCGTTGGCTTTTGCCATACACTGGTCCATACAAATATCACCCACAACCGGTATTTTCTTTCCCCCTGCAATTACCTCCGCTTTCCCTGATAATGCCCTCGTATATCCGTCCGCATAGCCTATGGGAATTGTAATTATCTTTTCATTGCCGGATGTAGTATACCTCGAACTATAACTTATGCTATGCCCCTTTGATAGAGTCTTTACATGAGAGACCCTGGCCTTTAATTCCATAGCTTGTTTTAAATCGAGCCTCTCCTTGTCCACATCGTTCGACGGATATAATCCGTAGAGTATTATTCCGGTCCTTACCATGTCTAAATTCATCTCAGGTAAATCTATGACTGCCGCACTATTGGAAACATGCTTTATGGGTATTGAATATCCCCCTTTTTCCAGTTGTTCGACAAACTCCATAAACATGTTAAATTGTTTATAAGTATAATCTTTATTTTTTTCACCGGCTGTAGCTAAATGAGTAAAAATGCCTTCAATTATTAAATTAGGCAATTCAAATATTTTTTTTATCTCATCTAAGGACTGAGAATTCGGCAAAAATCCCAACCTTGACATTCCCGTATCCAGTTTTAAATGTATTGTCACCTCCTTGTGTCTTTCTTTTGCAAGATTTGAAAAATATAATGCCTGCTCATAAGTATAAACTGTCTGTATGATGTTATTGTCTACTATTGCCTCTCCGTGCCCCTCCGGTGTATGCCCCAAAACCATTATGGATGTCTCCGTATAACCGTTATTTCTTAATTGTATTGCCTCTTCCAAGGTAGATACGGCAAAGCGGTCTACTCCGTTTTTTAATAATATATCACCGATTTCCACTACTCCGTGGCCATAGGCATCGGCCTTTACAACAGCGCATATTATAGTATCATTCTTGACTATATTTTTTACTTCCCTGACATTATGCTTTATTTTATCCAAATTTATTTCTGCCCACACAGGTCTTAAATCTTTCCCTATAATCATATTTTTACCCCTTATTTGACTTTATTTAATCCAAGTAAAAAAGCTCTTCGTCCAATTCGGGATTTATTTTAAAATCTTCAAAATAAACCTCAAATCTTAAATTCTCCTGTTCATCCATAACACTAAGCCGAATAGGGGTATAGTCTTTCCCGCTAACCCAAAGTCTTTGCTTATAAAAGTGAGGATTGCCACCGGACACTTCTGTGGTAATTACGATATTATTTTGTCCATTGACCTTTTCTTTATGATAATTACCGTTTTCCGAGCTTACGAAATTCTTTAAAAAATGCCCGATAAACATCATTTGTTCGTTTGACTGCTCAAAGTTATCCATCTTCCAGGCTTGGCCGATGGCAGCATGTTTGATCCAGGCAATCTTGCCGTTATATATGGTCATATTGCCCTCCAAACTTGGTGGTGAAATCACTTCCAATCTATATTTATCCGGGTATTGAAACACTTGATTGAATTTATATTCTCTGACACTATCCCCCGTGTAACACGATATTTTAGCAATGGTCTCATAGCTCTTTATTTCCATCATCTTCTTGTGTGCCTTGTAATACATTTTTTCGTCCGAAGGTTTCATACAGGCAGTCATAATAACAACAGCCATTATCAGCAAAAATATAACCTTCCGGAGCCTCATTCAATTCCTTCCTCTCCTTATGAAAAATTAATCCGCTATAGCCAAGGCAACAGCATTTTCCTCGCTATGGGATATAGATATAAATATTTTATCTATACTCATACTATATGCTAAATTTTCGGCATTATTATATAATCTCACATAAGGTTTTCCTGAAGGATCCTTTAATATCTCTATGTCCTTCCATTGCATATTGCTTATCCCCGTGCCCAAGGCCTTGGATACCGCTTCTTTAGCCGCAAAATACCCTGCTATAGTCTGGGGGGAATGATTTTTCTCTTCAAACGTCTTCTTTTCATTTACGGTAAACACCCTGTCTATGAATTTATTGTTTTTTGCTATTGCTTGTCTTATCCTGTCTATTTCTATAATGTCAATCCCTATTCCTTTAATCATTTTGCCACCCCATAAATATAATGTCATTAATATAATATCACTTTTTATACATTTTTAAAACAGTTATCATATGCTTTCGCCTTTTTGATATGATTATCTCCTTTTACCCTAATACTAACTTCGACGGTACAGCCCGGAAACCCTTCTAAAATATTCTCGCCAAATTATTTTCCGTAATGTTTTTTAATAAATTGGTAAACATATATATAGAGGTGACAAAATGAAAAAGAAAAAAATATATATAAATTATAAATTGATATCGTTTTTACTCATCGTGTTTATATTGGTGGGTTGTAATAAAAACCCGCAAAAACCCAATGCCGATAAAAAAGGAACCCTGCCAAAATTGCCGAAAGTTTTAACGGAGCTCGAAGATGAAATTCTAACAATCATGTATGATTTAGATTCAATAACAGGAATAGAGAAAGCCATTGAAGAAGAAAAATCCATTGAGTTGGAAGAAACCGACAGTATGGAAACTGCTGCAAAATTGACTGCGCAGGGACAAAACGATGAAAAGATGAAAGAAGGAAGAGAAAAGCAAAAACAATCGGGATCTGCCGAAGAGGACAAATCAAAAGAAATAGAAGAAACAGTAGATATGCAAAAATTGATAGCTGAAAATGAAATTATCATTCCCCTGTTGGAGGCAAATGATGTTAGAGGTAATTTTACGGAAAGTACAGGCCCTCCGCCGGATATGGATACGGTATGGAACAAAACCAACGACAATATCGCGAACATACACAGAAAATGGAACGTACTGGAAGCGCAGTTGCCGTCAGGAAAGGCATCCTTGGAAAAGATTGGAGATTTCGAAGAAATATTAAATGATTTAACTCTATCCGTTGTAAACAGAGAAATACTCGACAGTTTAAAATCGGCTAACGAACTGACAGGGATTACAGCTGACTTCAGGGGGCATTTCGACGGTATAGGCAAGCATGATGTTTATGAAATGTACTATCATATCAGGGGCATCATTTTATCCGCAGCCTTCGATAACTATGCGGAAGCCATGGAGCATTTAAACGAAACAAGCAAAATTGGCGATTCCATCCGACAGGATTTGATAAAAAAAGGCTCCGAAGATATTCTTATAAAATTTGAATTATCGATAGAGGATTTGGAAGAACAACTGATGAATAAGAATTTTTATTTAGCCCAAATAAAAGCCCCCATCGTCATTAAAAACATCCGGCTCATTCAGGACACATTTGAAACAGAAAAATAAAAAACCACGGGGTCAGGTTAAGTGGTACTTTTTGAAAAGACCACTGGGATTGTCATCCTGAGACGGACAGTACAAGTTTGACCTGCGAAGGATCTAAAAAGACCATGGGGTCAGGTTAAGTGGTTTTTCTCAGTAATATTTTCAGAAGACCAGAGAGATTAGAAGAGGTCGAAAAACCCGAGAGGTCCGGCAGCTATCGACAGATATAATGAAAGTAAAATTCATCATGAAGGGTGGTAATTTGAAATTACCACCTTTTAAATGCCACTTTATTTTAGTTGTTTTTATAATAATCTTTAATCTCACTTTTAATTATTTCAAAATATTCGGATATAGATTTTGCATCTAATTCTTTTACTATTTCATCGTCGTTACCGAAAAAACCCTTAACCAGTCCGCAATGAGTGTCTTTCTCCGCATTTTCGTGCGGTACGTTCCCTAATACATCCCTTATCTTGTCCACATCTACCCTATTATTTTCTACGCCGATAATATCATGAAAAATCGCATCTTCAAAATCGTATACACCACCTATAATAAATAACGGTTCTAAATCCTTTCTCTCCCCTTTAACATCTATGTGCAAATATCTTATGGTATCGAGCAAATTTAAAACTCTATCCGCTTTTTCCGTGTTTTCTATTTCAATATTGTCATTTTCATCTATACCTACTTTATCCAAGTCAACAGATATTACGTATACATAGTAAAGTTCATGAGTCTCATTCTCATCCTTAAAACTTTCCAAGGAGACTGCATTTGAAAGCCTTGTTATCGCTAAACGTATTTTTTGTTCTTCGGCCTTTCTCACATACCCGAAAAGATCCACCTCCGGATATTTATCTATCGTCGCTTCCGGTGCAAATTGCAGCACCGTTTTATCGTCCCCCACCTCTTTATAATCTGTGCCCATCTGATTTATGAGGCTATGCCTCAATGTCTGTATAGGTACATAACTATGTTGATGCACTTTACCCTCTAATATCCTTTTGCGGGATTTCACATTCCCATCAGCTTCCTTATCAATAGCACTTTCCATCTGAAATATGATCGCCATAGTCAATCCCTTGATTTTCATCAGCCTTCCCCCCATATCTTGTTTAATCATCAATTGAGCAAATCTTTTATATCAATAGTAGGCTTATTAGGATAATCCATTATCTTATTTTCCCAGGTTCTTATCCTGATAGAGTTTTTCCCTTGTGATATCAAATATTGGGGAGCAATGGGAGTCTTGCCGTTTCCACCCGGAGCATTGATAATATAAGTAGGAATAGCCAAACCCGATGTGTAACCCCTGAGATATTCCATGATTTCCATGCCGTCATCGATAGAAGTATTAAAATGAAGGGTTCCCTTTACCTTTTTAGCATGGAAAATATAATAGGGCCTGACCCTGCATTTCAGGAGTTCTTGATTTAAGAGACGCATGACATATTTATCGTTATTTATACCGTTCAATAATACGGATTGATTTCCTAAAGGAATCCCGGCAAGGGATAATTTGTCACAAGCCCTTTTAGCCTCTACGGTCACTTCCGCTGGATGATTAAATTGAGTATTTATA
>DASRMO010000220.1:0-7954 GCA_035647895.1 Clostridia bacterium | reverse complement strand
CTGGCTAATATATCTGACGGAATTCATCTTATTTCACCGG
This sequence comes from Clostridia bacterium, assembly GCA_035647895.1. Classification (GTDB taxonomy): domain Bacteria; phylum Bacillota; class Clostridia; order Peptostreptococcales; family Natronincolaceae; genus JAAZJW01. The sequence goes on along the minus strand of DASRMO010000220.1, from coordinate 7,914 downwards.
TTATATTGGAACCGATCAGGAATTTAAAATCTAAAACATTGGGTGGCAGAAGTTCTGCATTAGATTGCGAAGAGATATTGATTGCACTCAGCATATGTGCCGCTACTAATCCAACAGCACAGGTGGCCATGGATAAATTATCCATGTTGAGAGGGTGCCAGGCACATTCAACCACTATATTGAGCCAGAACGACGAACAGATTTTTAATAAACTTGGAATTGATATAACAAGTGATTCCGAATATCCTACAGAAAGCCTTTATTATAACAATTAGAACAATCCTAAAAAACAAAGATTCTTGAATAGGTGATGAGATGAAGAAAAAGATTGGCTTGGTATTGTCCGGCGGATATGCCAATGGTGCATATGAATACGGAATATTAGAGTATATAGAGGACAACAGAGACGGCTTAGAAATTGAATACATCATAGCAACATCAATCGGCGCGTTGAATGCTACCGCTTTCCTGAGTGACAGATTGGATTTGGCGGGAGAATACTGGAAAGGGTTTGATTTTGCCGGTTTTAAATCTTTCTATAGAGGAGTAATAAAAAATAGATATTATGAAACTGTCATACAAAATATTTTAGATACTGAAATGATTTCTCAATCCACAACAAAACTATATGTTACGGCAACATCCTATCCGGGCCTGGAATTGAAATATTTTAAATTAAATTTCGAGGGCGATAAATATATAAGGGATGTTATACGGGCGGCAATCAGTGTTCCGAAATTGATGGGCGAGGTTACCATAAACGGGAAAAAATATATGGATGGCGGGATTCGGGACAACATTCCCATAGGGCTGCTCAGATCCATGAAAACCGATACACCCGTGTATATAGTCCATTTTGACCCGATGAGTATAAAATCCAGAATTAAACATGAGGTCATAGGAAACAATATTCGCGAGATACAATTTGTAGATGAAAAGATCAGATATTTAAATGGAATTTTTGATTTTTCCAATGAAAATATTTTAAAACTCTGTAAACAGGGGTATAACGATGCCTCTATAGTATTCAATAAATGTGGCAACGAAGGTGTCGTTATAGATAAAAAGGCAGAATTCCAACTCAAATATCTAAAAAATGCCTTTTTTATTGTAAGCAGGGCAAATTCGGCTATGGAGAGGTTAAAAAGAGAACAAGGATGAGAAGATTATGTGATCCCTATGAGCCAACTAACGGCTTTTAGGGATTGTTTTTTATTTAAAATGTCTTTTTTACATATGATATAATTATATTATGTTAAAGCATCAAGGGGCGGATACTTAAGATATAACGCTTAGGGCTTCAATACTGAAACGGGGTGTGAATGATGGCCATCAGATATATATTCGGCAGGGCGGGCAGGGGAAAGAGTTATCTTGCCCTCAGGGAAATAAAAGAAAAGCTGAAGGAAAAGGGGGATAATAAGCTCATACTCTTAGTCCCCGAACAGTTTACATTGCAGGCGGAACGGGATCTGATAGGAAAACAGGATTTGAAGGGTATCATGAGGGCAGAGGTATTGAGCTTTACAAGGCTCGCTCATCGCGTGTTTAATGAGGTGGGAGGGCTCGCCAGAGTGCCTATAAATGAATTGGGTAAGAATATGATTTTAAGAAAGATTGGGGATGAATTTTCAAAGGAGTTTTCAATTTACAAATCTATTATCAAGCAGGACGGTTTTATTACTGAATTAAATGAGCTCATCTGTGAAATGAAACAGCATGATATAAGCCCGGTAGAGCTCACCATGAAGTTCAATGAAATGGAAGAGGATACAATATTAAAGCAAAAGCTCGAAGATATTATTTTAATTTATGAAAAATTTAATGCATATTTAAAGGATAAATACATAGATAACGAAGATAATATAAACCTGCTTATTGAAAATATAGAAAGGGCCGAATTTTTAAAGGATGCAGAAATTTGGATAGACGGATTTCAAAGTTTTACTCCCCAAATATTCAGGGTTATAGAAAAATTGGCTCAAAGGGCAAAAAATATTACCATCAGTTTTACTATGGAATTAAATACGGGGGAAAAAGATAAAGAACTCTTTCATATTTCTCGGAAGACTTATCTGAAGATAAAGGCAATCGCCCGTAAACTGCAGTTAGAGGAAGAGATAATAAACTTAGATATAAGCCAAAAAGATGTATTGCCAAAAGCCAAGGAGATTGAACATATAGAGGAGGAGTTATACAGTTATCCTTATAAGCAATACATGGATGATGTTGTTAATCTGGAGGTTTTTGCCGCTTCAAATCTCTGCACGGAGATAGAAAATGTAGCGGCACAGATAATTCATCTGGTGAGAAACGGAGGCTATAGATGGAAAGATATAGCCTTAGTTTCCGGCGGCCTTGAACAATACAGCATGATAATAAAGAGGGTGTTTGAAGAATACGGCATACCTTATTTTATGGATGAAAAAAGATCCATCATGAATAATCCCATGATAGAATTGGTTTTATCCGGTGTGGAGATATTAGCCCGAGGATATCGGTATGAGGATGTATTCAGATTTCTAAAGACCGGATTCAGTGATTTTACCAAAGATGAGATAGAAAAATTAGAAAATTACGTGCTGCAATACGGTATCAGAGGAAAGAATGACTATTTTACACCCTTTACAAAGGGTGATGAAGAAGAATTATTGGAATACAATGATTTAAGGGAAAGATTTATTGCTCCATTTGTAAAGTTCGAAGAAAAGATTTATCGCAAGAAGAAAGTCGGACATATTACAAAAGCGCTGTTTGAATTCATTAAAGGGCTCAATATAGAAGAAAAATTGGATGATTGGATAGAGGAACTCAGAGAGAAAAAGTATTTTGAATATGTAAATGAAAACACTCAAATATGGAATAAAATTATTGAAATATTCGACCAACTGATAGAAATATTGTCCGACGAGAGCACTACATTAAAAGAATATGCAAGGATTTTGGAAGCGGGATTTGCGGCTTGCGAGGTAGGGGTTATTCCTACTACGATAGATCAGGTGTTGGTGGGTACTGTAGAGAGATCTAAGAGCCATGATATTAAAGCTCTGTTTATAGTAGGCGTGAATGACGGCATACTTCCTCTCAGTAAGGAAGATAGCGGGATATTGTTGGACCACGAACGAAAATCTCTGGAAAAGAGGGGGCTTTTAATAGGTACAACTTTGGAAACTTCCTTGCTGGAAGAACAATTCATGATATATTCGGCTTTTTCAAAACCTACGGAATATCTATGGGTCAGCTATGCTTTGGCGGATCAGGAGGGACGAGCTTTAAGGCCCTCTATCTTGATAGATCGTTTGAAAAAACTGTTTAAAAATTTGAGTATAAAGAGTGACATAGTGGATACATTAGAACATCAAATCCGTCTCATAGCCACACCTGCGAGCACCTTCAAATATATGACGGAAAATATAAGGTTAAATTTGGATAGTAAACCTATGGAAGATATTTGGTGGGATGTTTATAGCTGGTATATTCGGCAACCCGCATGGGAAGAGAGGCGCAATCTGATCATCGAGGGGTTATTTCATCAAAATCAAGTTGCCTATATAGGTGAAGAGAGTGCCGGACGGTTATATGATATTCCGGTTCGTTCCAGTGTCTCAAGATTAGAAAGATTTGCCTATTGCCCTTTTTATCATTTTGTTACCTATGGCCTGAGGCCAAAAGAGAGGAAGGAATATGAACTGTACGGTCCCGATATAGGCAGATTTTTTCATAATTCTATAGAACAATTCAGCAAAGAGATGGTAAATGAAGAAATTGACTGGAAGGATTTGACCAAGGAGCAAAATGACTATCTGATCGAAAAAGTGATAGATGAGATGGTGCCGGAGTTCGAACATGGTGTTATGCTCAGCACACATAGATATAAATATCTGGTTAACAGATTAAAAAGAATCAGTAAAAAGGCAATATGGACATTGACGGAACATATAAAGAAAGGAGAATTTGTTCCCTTGGGGCATGAGATTATCTTCGGGTTCGGAGGGGAATTGCCTCCCATTATAATTGAATTGGACAGTGGGGATAAAATTTATCTGGAGGGCAGGATAGACAGGGTGGATATACTGAATGATGGAAATGGGAATTACATCAAGATAATAGATTATAAATCCGGGAGCAACGATTTCAGTCTCTCCGATGTTTATTACGGTTTTCAAATTCAATTGTTAGTTTATTTAGATGCGATACTATCCAACGAAGCAAAGAAACATGATGTGGACGTATATCCGGGCGGTATATTTTATTTTAAAATAGATGATCCGATGATAAAAACCACACAGAAAGCAGTAGAAAAAGTAGAGAAGGAAATAAATAAAAAGTTGAAGATGAAGGGTTTGGTATTAAAGGATGTAAATATAATCAAAAAGATGGATGAAGAGGTGGGTACATATTCGGATATTATACCTGCCGGTATAACAAAGGCCAATGAGGTTACAAAATCTTCATCCGCTTTGGATAAGGAGGATTTTAAAGCGCTTCTCAATCATGTGAGAAGTCTCATCAAGGAAATCGGCGAGGAGATATTGAAGGGCAATATTAAAATAGAACCGTTCAAAAAAGGCCAAAGCACATCCTGTAAATATTGTGAATATACCTCCATATGCCAGTTTGACAGCAGTTTTTACGAAAATCGATATAGATATATCAGGGAGTTAAAGGATGATGAGGTACTCAATAGAATAAGAAAACAGCATGATGATGAATAAAGGCCTAATAATGCATCGTTAATACAAGCCCAGTTATCTAAAAAAAATTTAATATAACAATACACGTTCATTTAGTTTCGAATATGAATAATTCCTGCAGCTTATTCCAATGAAAAATACTACAACCTGCACCACGGGCACTCCTGTTTATATTCCTGCGGAGCAAATTAAGGTAGCAAACTTGCTTCGCTTCGAACATGCAGGTTGTTTCACGTATTTTTCACCTTCATTCGCTGGGAATTATAATCATATTCTCAAATGCATTCACTTAGTATTTTATATTAAATTTTAAGATATTTTGTGCTTCTACAACATTGCCAGAAAGGCGGCCGACTTATCGGCATTTTAATTTTCGGTTTTCGGGATGTAGGGGTGGACCTATGTGTCCACCCTTTATCAATACAGCAGAAGCCATGAAGCCATGGGGACTGTCCCTGCTGGTCAGTCTTTGTTGACCAGAGGGACTGTCCCCTGTGGCTGAAGATAACTGAGATTGTATTAGCGGCACATTATTAAATTTGTGTATGATACATGCAATTAGGCTTGAATTATTTGCTTATTAATAATACAATTGTTTTACCGATTAATAAATGATTTATGCCCGGCCTTGTATAATTTTTAAATAAAGGAGGAGATTCTATGAAGCTTGCATTTTCAACACTTGGTTGTCCGAATTTCAGCTGGACCGAAATCTATTCCATGGCAAGCGACCTTGGTTTTGACGGTATTGAAATCCGCGGACTCGGTGAAGATATTTTTGCCGTTCGGGCTCAACCCTTCACTGAAAGCCAACTTCCGCAAACCATTAAAAAACTTGCGGAATTGCGCTTGGAAATCCCATGTTTGTCGTCCGGTTGTTGTTTGAAATTTCCCGAAAATGCCGAAGAAAATCATGAAGAAATCATTCAATACATTTTATTGGCCTCAAAACTGGGGACCCCTTATATCCGTGTTCTTGCCGATCTCGAACCCCATCCCATGGGTGAGGTTGACGATAATGTGGTTCTTACAGCCCTCGAGCGTTTAATTCCCTTTGCCGAGGAAAAAGGGGTAACCCTGTTGGTCGAAACAAATGGTGTTTATACCGATACGGCTCGTCTCTGTAAATTGTTGGACAGCATTTCCAGCGATGCGGTGGCTGCCCTTTGGGATATCAATCATCCTTATCGATTTGCAGATGAAACCCCGGGACAGACCGTTCAAAATCTGGGCGTTTACATTAAACACGTTCATATTAAGGATTCAATAATGGAAAACGGAATTGTAAAATACCGAATGATGGGCGAAGGCGATCTGCCGCTGGATGAAATTATGATGGCTTTGAGTTCTATAAATTATGAGGGATATCTTTCATTAGAGTGGGTTAAACGTTGGGCACCTGATTTAGCCGAAGCGGGAATAGTTTTTCCAATGTATGCCTCATATATGAGCCGTTATCTGGGAAAGGAAGTCACAAAGGGACATTTATATGATAATAATGCTAAAACCGGGAAGTATATTTGGCAAAAAGATATTTTGATAGATTTAACCTTTCCTCAAGTGCTGGACCGTGTTGTCGATGAGTTCCCAAACCAAGGTGCCTTTCGCTATACTACCTTAGATTATACCCGGACTTATTCGGAATTTCGGGATGATGTCGATACTTTTGCCCGTTCATTGATCACTTTAGGTGTTAAGCCGGGAGATAAAGTTGCTATATGGGCAACCAATGTCCCCCAATGGTTTATTACCTTTTGGGCCGTAACCAAAATCGGGGCTATATTAGTTACTGTTAATACCGCTTATAAGATTTATGAAACGGAATATTTGCTTCGTCAGTCAGATACCCATACTTTGATTATGATTGACGGCTATAAGGATTCTAATTATGTTGGAATTATTAAAGAGCTTTGTCCCGAATTGGAAAATGCCGAAGCCGGAAGGCCTTTACATATCAAGAGACTTCCATTTTTGCGGAACATCATTACCGCGGACTCCCGCCAAAAGGGTTGTTTGACTTGGGAAGATGCTATGGCCTTGAGCGAAAAAACACCTCCCGAAGAAGTCTATCGCCGTGCTTTATCTATCAATAGGCATGATGTCTGTAATATGCAATACACCTCAGGAACTACCGGTTTCCCGAAAGGGGTAATGCTTACACACTACAATGTTGTTAACAATGGTAAAAATATCGGGGATAATATGGACCTTTCTACGGCAGATCGAATGATGATTCAGGTGCCGATGTTTCATTGTTTCGGAATGGTTTTAGCCATGACTGCGGCTATGACCCACGGCACTACTATATCGCCGATACCCTATTTTTCCCCTAAGCAGGCACTTAGTTCTATTACCGAAGAAAAGATCACTTGTTTCCATGGTGTGCCAACCATGTTCATAGCTATGTTGGGTCATGAGGATTTTGAATCAACGGATTTCTCTCATGTGCGAACCGGGATTATGGCCGGAAGCCCTTGCCCGGCTAAGGTTATGCAGGATGTTGTTGATAAAATGAATATGACGGAGATTACAATTGTCTACGGTCAAACAGAATCTTCGCCGGGTTGTACTCAAAGCAGGGTAGATGATAGTGTTGAACTGCGTGTAAACACTGTGGGGCGGGCTTTACCCGGTGTGGAATGCAGAATTGTAGATCCCAAAACAGGTGAAGACCTACCTGATAATGTTGATGGTGAGTTTGTTGTTCGTGGATACAATGTTATGAAGGGTTATTATAAAATGCCTGAAGCAACAGCAGCAGTTATTGATGAAAATGGTTGGTTGCATACGGGTGATTTGGCAAAAAGAGATGAAAACGGTTATTATAAAATAACAGGACGTATAAGGGATATGATTATTCGCGGCGGTGAAAATATTTATCCCAAAGAAATTGAGGATTTTATCTATACTCACCCCAAAGTAAAAGATGTTCAAGTGATCGGTGTTCCTGATGAGCAGTATGGTGAAGAGATTATGGCTTGTGTGATTCTTCAAAACGGGGTCAGTCTTACCGAAGATGAGCTGAAAGATTTTGTACGTGCTTCAATGGCAAGGCATAAAACGCCTCGTTATGTCGATTTTGTAACGGAATTCCCGATGAATGCCGCCGGGAAAATCATGAAATACAAAATGCGTGAGCAGGCTGTTGAAAAACTAAATCTTGAATCTGACGAATGTACGGTGACTGTTTAATATGGCATATGATGGCATAATGAAGATG
>DASRMO010000219.1:0-3736 GCA_035647895.1 Clostridia bacterium | reverse complement strand
CAGATATTATATCGGTATAAGGTAATCGGAAAAGCAGGTGTGGTTGCCACCTCACTTTCGGATGAAGGGAGGTGGTGCGATGAATACATATCAAACAATATCTTTAATGATTATGTTTGGCATGTTATTAATATCGCTAATCTCCTTGTTTGTCAGTTTTTTACAGGACAACAACAAAGGAAAAAAATAACCACTCTGCTGGCACCAGAGCGGTTAAGATAAGTTAACCCTAGGTGGCAATCGCATTTATGCGAAACCGATTGCCTTATTAGTATTATACCATAATAAATGACAAAGTAAACATATTAAATATATGGTCCAATGTGACATGGAAAGCCAAAGGGACTGTCCCCTGTGGCCTTTCGTAGCAATGGCAATTATCACACAGCCTGCTGTCCTCAATACATCAGGCTTGGCTTTTCTTAAACTTCCCAAATATAAGAATCAAAACAGGGAATATCAATTGAAAAGGAATAACATAATATTGATAAACATTGACCCACTCAACCATACGCATTGTGCTGTCGTATAAGATAAATGAAAGCGATATCATAAGCAATATTAAGGGTGCCGAAACCCATTTATAATCATCAAAACCGAACAGTCTGGCTATTCCTATGCAGGATGCAAATGAGCAAACAGCTACCTTCATAAACCCGGCCATTGTAATTACAATAGCTATTATTACTTCGATTCCTCTTACGAAGTCGCCTATATTGATCAAGGATACCGCATCAAATGAGGGAAAGGTACTTGAAGATAAACCCGGAAATCCTAATATCAGTATATTTCTTATAATGACACTAAAAAGTGTCAGACCTCCCAGATATACTCCCTTTAAATATACTTTAGAGGCTTTTTTTTTCTCTTCTATAGTATTAAAAAAAGACATGAAAAGGATAGTTTCACCGAAAGGAAATGTAAGAATGAGAAAGCTGTGTTTTATAACAGGCAGCCATCCGTTCTCCAGTATGGGCAAGAAATTGGTTGGATTTGCTCTTGGAATAACAAAAAGAAGTGTTATGATTAATATAAAGATTAAAAATGGAGTTATAAATCTATTTGTCCTAGCCATAACTTCTAATCCTGATTTTAAAATATAAATAGTTAACGAGCCTATAAAAAGGGCAGTAAGGTACTGAGGTGTCTCGGGGAAAGAGGACACCTGTATGAATTCCGTCATATTTCTGATGCATATGGCACCCAGATGAAAGAAGTAGAACGTGTACAGGGCTCCGATTATCTTGCCTGTTATTTTGCCGAATATGTGTTCCAATATCTGAAATAAATCCTTGCCCGGATGGTTGTTCAATATGCTCCCATAGATAATAACTACCGGGGTGACCAATACTAAGGTCATCAGCAGGGCAATCCATGTGTCCTGTTTGCTTTCGGAATAGGAAGACAGTGCCGAAGTGGTTCCTATCATAAATGTTATTATCAATATGTAGGCTTGAGATTTTGAAATTTGTTCCTTTCTCAACGGGCTCTCCCTTTCTTTATTTTATAAAAAGATTGACTATATCTTCGATAAAATTTGCGGGGCTGGGCACTTTCAAGTTAAATCCGACCAGGACCACTATTATAAATGCAACACACATGGTGATTAAATTAAATGCAAACAGTTTGTTATAACCGTTTTTTTTGATGGGTACTAGGTCGTAAAATATTATAAATAGATATAAAAGTAAATATATGATAATTCTGCCCATAGTTAATCAACAGCCCTTACTGGTTTTAGAGTATGCCCGGCACCTTTTATATGTATTTCACAATTTATGTTAAAATCTGTATTTATAAAGATGGTATCCCAATCTTCTTCTAACTCCTTCCAAAGCTTGGGATTTCTTTGCCTTATGATGTTTCCGAATCCAAATATATCAAGCTTGAAATCTTTTTTGACCTTTTCTATATGTTCCATTATTTTTTTTTCAAGATGTTCTTCTGCTATTTTTCTAAGTTTTGCTCTCCCCGGCGGGTCTATGTAATTAGTCATGGTATCCAGTTCCACCAAGAAAGCTTCTGTTTCGATATTTATATCAAAGCTGACGGCTTCAGCCCCATACACGGGCTTAATTTTTGTTTTACTTCTGTAAGTTTCCAATGTCACTGTACCGCTTAAATCACCTTCTTTAGTTTCTATGTCCAGGACATTTGTTTTTATCTTATTTTTTATAAACAAGTAAGGAACTATATCTTCTTGTTCCAAGAATCCTATGAGTTTATCCGCTTTGAATACCGCACCTCCCGACAATATGCTCAAATCTGTGCCTTTGTCACTAAATGATGATACAACGGGTATCACGGTGCCTGTTTTTGGTATTGCAAGCATATTGATCATTTCATATGCTCTCAGGACCGGTACTCGCATCAGTTTTTCGTTTTCGTTTATTGCGGTGGACAGTTCAAAGGATATTATCTCCGTGGAAAGGCTTTTCATACTGAGCACTTCATTTGCCGATATTCCTTTGGAAACAAGAACACTGATGTCGAGCCGCGGTTCCTCATTTGCTGTAATCAGGTCTAAAAGGGATATTACCCCTTCACGTGCAACCTCCTCACTGACTATAATTATTGTTGCATGGGCCAGATAAGGCTTTTTCGAAGAGATTCTTATTATTTTACGAATGGTATCAAAAATGGAGCTGCCTTCTATTTCTAACAAAGCAGACTCGAACGTCTGATCTTCCTGTCTGCTTCCGGTTTCCTTTATATTGACTAATTCTGCTGTTATATTGAATTGTTCCGAATTCGGCACTTTATCTATTCCTATACCGGCTATTATGTATAAGGAATTTATTTCCCTATAACTCCAGCACCCCGTGAAAATGAAGCAGGAAATTATAATAAGCAGTATTGACAGAAATTTATTCATCACCTTTTCCTCCGATTGAGCCCCGTTTAAAATCTTTGCTCATGAACTTCGGACGGGATCTCATATACCAACCAGGGGCTCGTATAAATGTATCTTTTATGTATTGCATATTAAATGTATCTAGGCCGCTCATAAATGGTATACCGCAGGACCTCAATGTGAACAGGTGAATGACTATGGCTAATATTCCGAATATGTATCCATAAATACCCAAGATTGAAGATAATACCAGGAGAAATGCTCTAAGAATTGTAAGTATCCCGGAAACGTTAGGCAGCATAAGCCCTGTGATGGCTGCGATACCGACTATTATAATCATGGGAGCGGAAACCAGGCGTGCATCTACGGCGGCTGTCCCCAAGACCAAGGCTCCCACTATACTCAATGATTGGCTGACTGAGCCGGGTGCCCTGGTTCCTGCTTCCCTCAGGATCTCAAATATAATGATTAAAATTATGAGCTCTAAAATACTTGGGAAAGGCACTCCCGTCCTTGCGGCATATATGGCTACCAAGAGATTAGTCGGCAATGTTCCTTGATGGAATGTCACTAAAGCCAGATATAATGCAGGGATGCTGATAGTTATTATGAAACCGGATATTCGAAGTATCCGTCTTATGCTTGAATAATAGTAACTTAAATAATAATCGTCATTTGACATAAAAATTTCCGCAAATAATGAGGGAGTTGTCATTACCGAGGGACTGCCGTCAACTAATATGGCGACGCGGCCTTCCAGTATTCTTCCCATCACAACATCCGGCCTCTCCGTAAAATTATTGGTTTCAAACAGAGAAAAAGGGTTATCGTCTATAAATTCACCGATATATTTCACATCCAATATGCTGTCTATATAAATAT